>NZ_JBOZWP010000020.1:0-96792 GCF_050865035.1 Shewanella sp. GXUN23E
TATACCAACTTCATTACTGAAGTAGGATACCTGACACGCTCACGCTGTGCGGGTTTCAATGCACTTGATACTGTGCCCAGCTGTCTTGGCATAGCAGCACTATGACTTCACCAGCTCGCAAGCCACAAGGATGTGGCGAATGTCATTAACGCACGACTGCTTGGATGCAGGAGGTAGAGCAGCGCAGGAGCAGTTGCCAAGGAGCGGTTAATGACCTTGTTTCAAGCAGATTGAGCTCCTGCTGAAACAGATCAACTATTAAATGAAATTGGCATTATTAGCGGAGGTTAAAAGCAAAAGAGCCATGCAATGCATGGCTCTTGATATCAGCTTTCACTCAGGTTATGGGCGAGCCATATCCGATGTGGCCTGATTGGCATTACTGCGTTGAGCCTGCTCTGCGGTACCCGGCTGGTACTCGCGTCCCTTTGGCGTTTCCACTGTTGAGCGGGTATCAACCTGTGGCTTGGTGGTCTGGGAAGACACCATGCTGCCAAAACGGCTGGTTTGCTTAGATACTGGCACAACGGCTTCCACCTGAGTCTCAGCCATGGCTTGTGTCTGCGTGGCGTCTGCGCTTGCATCCACAGCCGCTGTTTCAGTCACTGCTGGTGCCGCCTGTACCTCAGCCCTGGCACGCTTTGGCATTTGCACTGATGGCTTGGCCATTGGTGCAAAGGCCTGTTTCACTTTAGCCTCTTCGGCATCCACAGGAGCAGAGATTTCTGCAGCGGCTTCAGCTGAGGCCTTGGCAGCCACTTCCGCTTCGGGCTTAGACACGACCTGTTGTTCAGGCTGCTGCTCGGCTTGTGTTTCAGCTTTCGCTTCGGTTTTATCCGCAGCTTCTGTCACGTCAGCGGCCTGCGCTCTGGCTGGCTCAGCTGCTACCTGAACTTCAGTGACAATTTGCTCCGCTTGTGGTGCGGTTTCAATTGCGGCCGGCTTGGTAACCTCTGCAGCAGCTTCAGCTATTACGGCCTGAGGCTGAGCAGCAGCGTTATCTTCTGACGCGACAACTTTCTGAACGTCCGGGACTTTCTGAGGTGCCTGAACATTGACGGCAACCGCGCTGGCAGCAACTTCACCGACATCCGCTTGCAAAGGTTCAGCCTGAAGCTCGGTTTGAGCTTTAGCGCTGTCAGCCTGTGTCTGCTCAGCCTGAGCTGGCTGTTGAACTTCAACCGCGGCAACGACTGGTGCAACTTCGATAATTTCGCTTTGCGCTTCAACTACGGTCACCACCGGCGCTGCGGCTTCAGACTGATCCAGCTCTTCAGTATCAGCTTTGGCTGCGGCTTCCTGCTCGTCACGACGACGGCGTTGACCGGCAGCACGCAGATGACGCGGGCTTCGACGACTGCGACGCTGGCTGTCACGCTGCGGCTTGTCTTCTTCCGCGATCATGTCATCTGATACAGCTTCCACAGAAACAGGGTTGGCCGGTACCAGCTCGTCAGGGGTGTCAGCTGCAAAAGCTTCCTGAGCCGCAGTATTATCCGCGCTTTCCGCGACCGCATTGGTATCCTGTTGAACTTCCGGCTTGCGACGGCGGGATTGATTGCGCTTTGGCTCACGGGGTTCAACCTGAGTCTCGGCCACAACTGCAACTGCTTCAACGCGGGTTTCAGCAGATCCAACAACTTCTTCTGTCGCTGCTGCTGTCACGCCATCTTCAATACGCACTTTACGGCGCATGTTACGACGCTGACGACGCTCGCGAACCACTTCCTGCTTAGGTTGTTTGTCGCTGTCGACGGCTTCGGTCTTGACGTTTTGTTCGACTTCACGCTCTTTTGCTACTGGCTTTTGGCGCTTGTCGTCTTTATTGCGTGCCGGACGCTCAGCGCGTTCCGGACGTTGTTCAACAGTACCTTCAGCCTTTTTGGTTCGACGCTTGTCCTGACCGTTTTCTTGAGTTTTATCAGCATCGGCATTGCGACCGCGACGATTATCATTACGACGGGTACGACGGTTGGCGTTAGTCTGGCCTTTTCTGTCTTGTACATTGCGCTCACGCTTGCCAGACTCTTCCTGCTTGTCGTCGGAAGAGAACAGAGACCCCAATGCCTTGAAGAAGCGACTCAACAGACCTGGCTGCTTGGGTTCTTGCTTGGCGGCCGGTGTCGGGCGGGCGACACTGGGTGCTGGCGTGGCAGCAACTTCAGCATTTTTAGGGGCAGAGAAACCTTTCAGTGCAGGCTCAGCGGCCGCAGCACGTTCCAGCTTGCGGGGCTCATACAGTTTGCGCTCAGGCTGCTCGGTACGCTTGTAGCTGGCTTCCTGGATTTCATCATCTTTGCGGTGACGGATAACCTTGTACTCTGGGGTCATCATGTGCGCGTCAGGGATGACATACACTTCAACACCATGACGCTGCTCAGTGATGCGGATGGCTTTGCGCTTCTCGTTCAGCAGGAAGGCGGCCACATCGACAGGAACAATGGCTTCAATCTGAGAGGTGTTCTCTTTGATCGCTTCTTCTTCCATCAAGCGCAGGATGGACAGCGCCAGCGATTCGGTACCACGAATGGTGCCCTGACCATGACAGCGTGGACACAGATGGGCTGCGGATTCTTCCAGAGATGGACGCAGACGCTGACGGCTCATTTCCATCAGACCAAAGCGAGAAATGCGACCCAGCTGTACGCGGGCGCGGTCCTGATGCACGGCATCACGCAGACGGTTTTCAACTTCGCGCTGGTGACGGGCAGGGGTCATATCGATAAAGTCGATTACCACCAGACCACCCAAGTCGCGCAAGCGCAGCTGACGGGCAATTTCGTCGGCCGCTTCCAGGTTGGTATTCAGTGCAGTCTCTTCGATATCGCCACCCTTGGTTGCGCGGGCAGAGTTGATATCGATGGAGGTCAGCGCTTCGGTTGGGTCGATAACGATAGAGCCGCCTGAAGGCAGACGAACTTCACGCTGGAAGGCAGATTCAATCTGGGATTCGATCTGATAGTGAGTGAACAGCGGCACTTCTGACTTGTACAGGCGCACGCGCTCCACGAAATCAGGACGCACCAGCGCAATGTGTTGCTTGGCGTCTTCATAGATGCGAGGGTGGTCAATCAGAATTTCGCCCACATCGCGGCGCAGATAGTCGCGAATAGCGCGCACGATCACATTGCTTTCCTGATGGATTAGAAATGGAGCAGGACGGCTTTCTGCGGCTTCTTTGATGGCAGCCCAGTGATGTTGCAGGACGTTCAAATCCCACTTCAGTTCAGATGCTTCTTTGCCTACACCGGCAGTACGCACAATCAGACCCATCCCCTGTGGCACTTCCAGCGCGGACATGGCTTCTTTCAGCTCAGTACGCTCATCACCTTCAATGCGACGGCTGATACCGCCGGCACGTGGGTTGTTGGGCATCAGCACCAGATAAGATCCGGCCAGACTGATAAAGGTGGTCAGGGCTGCGCCCTTGTTGCCACGCTCTTCTTTATCTATCTGAACGATAACTTCCTGGCCTTCCTGAACCACTTCTTTGATATTGGGGCGACCCTGGAAGGAATATCCTTTGGGGAAGTATTCGCGGGCAATTTCTTTCAGTGGGAGGAAGCCGTGACGCTCAGCGCCATAATCGACGAAAGCGGCTTCAAGGGAGGGTTCTACGCGGGTAATTTTACCTTTGTAAATGTTGGCTTTTTTCTGCTCATGACCAGGGCTTTCGATATCCAGATCATACAGTTGCTGCCCATCAACGAGGGCAACGCGCAACTCTTCCGATTGAGTTGCATTGATTAACATACGTTTCATGATGACGTCATTCTTCTATGGAATGTCATCAGTAACGCCATTCGCTGCATTACGGGCCTGCGGTATGTGGTGCAGCAGCCTCACGGCTGGTCAGCAGGCAAGGGGGAGCGCATTTCTGTAAGACGCATCTCTGCGTGTCGCATCCAATTTATGGCTTATTTTCAAGTAAATACAAAAACAAGGAATTCGTTGTAAAACGTCAACCAACCCCATAAATTTTTATTGATTCCGTTAATGCCGAAGTCGATACGCGTTGTCTGACGACCGGTTAACATTTTATTCGAGTTCGGTGCGGTTTGTGAGCAAATGTCTAACTGCAAACGGCAGTCTCAATCCGGTTTAACCTAAAAACTTGTATTTTCTCTAAATTTACCTTTTTCAAGGTTTGCAAATCAGTGATTTGCGACCAGAGATGAGTTTTATTGATTTGCTGGCAACTCGCTGATGAATGGAGCATTTTTTACCGGCACCCGGCGCGGACTTTGCCCATTCGTCGGTGAAATATAGCAACAATCAAAAAAATCAGCAATGGAAAGCCGCAAAAGTTAGCGCCCTGATGTACAATGGCGCCACGCAATTGAAGTGGTTCCCCATGAAGACAGAACAATCCCAACAGCAAGTACGGATGATCACTATAGACGAAGATCATGCCGGCCAGCGCATTGACAATTTCCTGATGACCCTGTTGAAAGGAGTGCCCAAGAGCATGGTGTATCGCATCGTGCGCAAAGGGGAAGTCCGGGTCAACAAAAAGCGTATTAAGCCTGAATACAAACTGCAGATGGATGATCAGGTGCGTATTCCTCCTGTGCGTGTTGCCGAGCGCGACGATCGTAAAGCGCCGTCAGCGGGACTTAACCGGGTGTCTCAGCTGAAGGACAGAATTCTGTTTGAAGATAAGCATCTGATCGTGATCAACAAACCGGCCGGTATTGCCGTGCATGGCGGCAGCGGTGTCGACTATGGGGTGATTGAAGCGCTGCGCGTGCTGTATCCGGAGCAAAAGTTTCTGGAGCTGGTCCATCGCCTCGATAAAGACACCTCCGGGGTATTGCTGGTCGCCAAGAAGCGCAGCGCGCTGAAGCACATGCATGATCAGCTGCGTCAGAAAAAAATGCAGAAGGACTATCAGGCACTGGTGCGTGGCAGCTGGCAGGAGCACGACAAAGTGGTGAAAGCGCCACTGCTCAAACTGACCCTCAAGTCAGGTGAGCGTATTGTCCGGGTGAATAAAGAAGGCAAGCCGTCAGAAACCCGCTTTAAAGTGATGCAGCGCTACCATGGTGCAACCCTGGTGCAGGCAAGCCCGATTACTGGCCGAACCCACCAGATCCGTGTCCATTGTCAATATGCCGGTCATCCGATTGCCTGTGATGACAAATACAGCGAGCAGAAATTTGATGACAGTATGCGAGAGCTGGGGCTGGAGCGTTTGTTCCTGCATGCCGCGCAGCTGAAGTTTATCCATCCTGAGACCGAAGAGTACATGACGGTACAGGCACCATTGGATGACAATCTGCAGCATACCCTGACCAAATTGACCAAAACCGGCAGTTGAAAGCGCGGGAGTAGCGGGAGTAAATGACAGGATGAGCAGGGACAGCCGTTATCAACTGGTGATTTTCGACTGGGATGGCACCTTGATGAACTCGGTGCCTAAAATCGTGGCCTGTGTACAGGCGATGGCGACTGAGTATCAGTTGCCGGTACCGGCAGAAACGGCCATTCGTCAGGTGATAGGCTATTCACTGGACGAGGCCTTGTACCGTCTGTTTGGTGACGCTATTCAAGGCGCTGCGCTGACAGCGGGGTACCGCCGGCACTATCTGCAGTTGGATGCCAGCCCCAGTCCGTTGTTTGATGGAGTTGAGCAGTTGCTCGACACCATCAACAACAGAGGCATCAAAATGGCGGTGGCCACCGGCAAAGGCAGGGACGGGCTTGACCGTTTGCTGACGCAGACCCGGCTGACATCCTTGTTTGCTGCCAGCCGCTGCGCAGACGAAACGGCCAGCAAGCCGGATCCCTTAATGCTCAAGCAAATTCTTGCTGAATTGGACGTGCCTGTCAGCAGCGCGCTGATGGTGGGAGATGCTTTGATGGACCTGCATATGGCCAATCATTTGGGAATGGATGCAATAGGTGTCAGTTACGGGGCATTCACTGTTCCTCAGCTACGAAGCGCCTCACCCAAAGCGATCATTGACCGCCCATTGGATTTGCTGCAGTTCCTTTAGCCAACATCTGATTACCGTTGGCGCTGAGCTTGACTTGCTGGGCATATATCGCGCCGGCAAAAATGGGCTCAGCGCGCCAATAAATAGGTCTGACAAGCTAGACCTGTTTTTGGTACTTTCCTTTATCCCCTCTTTGTTGCTGCCGGAACAGAACGTGACCAGGGGCCTGTAAGTGGTGACTTGGTCTCATCCAGGAATCTTTATACCCAGTTGTCTTAAATACTGACACAAGAGAATTAATGGCAATCCCACGAGAGTATTGGGATCGCGCCCTTCAAGTCGGTCAAACAGGCAGATCCCCAGTCCTTCACTTTTAAAACTGCCGGCGCAGTACCAAGGCTGCTCTGCATCAACATAAGCGGTTATCTCTGCCAGGTTTAAGTCGCGAAACGTCACATGAAAGGGCTCAATGTCGGCCAGCATAGTGCTGCTTTCGGTATGGTATACCGCAAGTCCTGTATAGAAGGTGATGGTCTTGCCACTCTGGGCACTGAGCTGGGCGATGGCGCCTTCTCTGCTGTGTGGCTTACCTATTATTTGGCCATCCACCACAGCAACCTGATCAGATCCAATAATGATCCCCTGATGGATATCAGCAACCGCCAGTGCTTTGGCTTTGGCAAGACGCAGCACAAGTTGCTGCGCGGACTCTTGGGCTAGCGGAGTTTCATCGGTGGCCGGAGAACTGGTAATAAAAGGCAGGCCCAATTTGGCGAGCAATGATTGGCGAAAGGGTGAGGTGGACGCCAGCACTATTTGGCAATGAGGTGACATAATGATCGTACTGTTGTGAAAATTGGCTGCAATTGTGCGATCAATGCAGCGATTTACGCAAGGCTGGTTTACCTGAAGCGGTCAGTGGCGTAAATTCATGACAGAAGGCACCGTAAGCGCTCTTATTTTGTACTTATGGTGCTTGTCTGGATGCGGGGGCTTGGGTAAAATTTCGCGTCCGCCAATCCTGGGGTCGGCGGACTACTGCCTGAACGCGCAGCAATGCGTGTCCGGGCGAATTTTTTCTTTGACTCCGACGTTTTCAAACTATAATATGCGCGCCTTATGCAAACAGTAAAGATACCGGTCTCGATTGATCCTGTTCGTGCGGCCCAGTCTCGCTCCAATTATGAGGGCGTTGTACCAGGCAAGCAGCTCAAGCGATTAAATGAGTTATGTGCCGGCGACTGTTCCGATGTGACTGTGTCACTGGAATGTGGTGTTGACCTGCAGGGGATAGTCTACCTGAAAGGGAAGGCTGTGACGGAGCTCACTCTGATATGTCAACGTTGCATGACACAATTTACCACTGAGGTTACGGTCGACTTTTGTTACAGTCCTTGTCGGACTGAGGCAGAAATCGATGAGCTCCCGGATGCGTATGACCCGATTGAGTGTAATGAAATCGGTGAATTACGTCTGCATCAATTGATCGAAGATGAGTTGATCTTGGCCATTCCTTTAATCCCAGTGCATGACGATGAGAATTGCAATATGGGCAGCCAGGATGTGGTGGTAGGCGAAATTGACCTCACTCAAGAGGAGCGTCCAAATCCGTTTGCAGTGTTAGAAAAACTGAAGAGCAAGTAATCTAGGAGACAGGTCCAATGGCTGTACAACAGAATAAAAAATCTCGTTCTAAGCGTGGTATGCGCCGTTCACACGACGCGCTGAGCACTGCTCAGCTGTCTGTAGACGCTACCAGTGGTGAACTGCATCTGCGTCACAACGTGACTGCTGATGGCTACTACCGTGGCAAAAAGGTAATCAACAAGTAATTGTTGCTTAGCTTATGACAAATCTGACGCTCGCGTTGGATGTGATGGGTGGCGACCACGGCCCCCATGTCACAGTGCCTGCAGCTTTGCAGGCACTGACAATTCAACCAAACCTCAATCTCATTTTGGTCGGCGATAAGACCAAAATCGAGCCGCTGCTGCAATCGGCTGAACCAAGCCAACTTGCCCGAATTGAACTCGTTCACACCACTGAGATGGTGCAAATGAACGATCGCCCTATTCATGCCCTCAGACGGTACAAACAAAGCTCAATGCGCTTGGCGATCGAAGCCGTGCGTGAAGGTAAAGCGGATGCCTGTGTCAGTGCCGGAAATACCGGTGCGCTGATGGCGCTTGCCAAAGTGCTGCTTAAGACACTGCCTGGTGTCGATAGGCCTGCGTTGGTCAGCAGTTTGCCGACCTCAAAAGGTAATCCTTCATATCTGCTGGATTTGGGCGCGAATGTTGCTTGTGATGCGGAGGCGTTGTTCCAGTTCGCCGTAATGGGCTCAGTGCTGTTTGAAACCGTTGAAAAACGTCAGCGTCCGAGGGTGGCATTGCTGAATGTCGGCAATGAAGAGATCAAAGGCAATGACAATGTGCAACAGGCGGCACAATATCTCCAGGATACCCCGCAGCTAAACTATGTTGGCTATATCGAAGGGGATGAGATCTATACAGGTAATGTAGATGTCATCGTCTGTGATGGCTTTGTGGGCAATATCACGCTGAAAACCTCCGAAGGGATTGCCAGACTTCTGGTACATCAATTAAAAAAGGGACTGACAGAAGGCTTTATCGTACGTTTCCTCGCCAGACTAATTGCGCCGAGAATTCAAAAAGTTCTCAGCCAGATGAACCCCGACCAGTATAACGGTGCAAGTCTGATAGGATTGCGCGGAATAGTCGTGAAGAGCCATGGTAACGCCGATCAGGAAGCTTATCTGCAAGCCATTTGTCTTGCGGTAACCGAGGCACAACGTCGACTCCCTGAAATGATAAAAGATCGTTTAGAGTCGATTCTTTTAGATATAAACAGCTGATTTCTCCTTATGTATACAAAAATTCTTGGTACCGGCAGCTATCTGCCGGCGCAGGTGCGCAGTAATCAGGATCTGGAAAAAATGGTGGAAACCAGTGACCAGTGGATTGTTGAACGTACCGGGATCTCTGAACGTCGTATTGCCGGCAGTGAAGAGTCCGTTTCCACCATGGGTTACGAAGCTGCATGCAAGGCGCTGGAGATGGCCGGCATCGAGGCCAGTGAGCTGGATATGATTATTGTCGGTACCACCAGTGCCGACAACGCGTTTCCTGCAGCGGCCTGTGAAATTCAGGCCAAGCTGGGTGTAACCACCATTCCCGCATTTGATATCTCCGCAGCCTGCTCAGGTTTTGTTTATGCACTGTCAATTGCTGATCAGTTCGTCAAAACCGGTGCCGCCCAAAAAGTGCTGGTGATTGGCGCTGATGTGCTGTCACGCTTTTGCCAACCGGAAGACAGAACCACTGTGATTCTGTTTGGCGATGGCGCCGGTGCGGCTGTTGTGGGCACCAGTGACGAGCCAGGGATCCTGAACACCCATATCTATGCCGATGGCCGTTACGCTGATCTGCTCAAATGTCCTATGCCGTCCCGTGGGCTGGATAAAGAAGACGTCAATAACTTCATTACCATGAAGGGTAATGACGTGTTCAAAGTCGCTGTGACTCAGTTGTCCCATGTGGTGACTGAAACCCTGCGACTGAACAACATTGATAAAAGCGAAATTGATTGGCTGGTCCCTCACCAGGCCAACTACCGTATTATTGCCGCCACCGCTAAAAAACTCAGTATGAGTATGGATAAAGTGGTGGTCACCCTGGCCAAACATGGCAACACCTCTGCTGCATCTGTGCCGATTGCGCTGGATGAGGCTGTGCGTGATGGCCGCATCCAAAGGGGGCAGCTGTTGCTGCTGGAAGCCTTTGGTGCCGGTTTTGCCTGGGGCAGTGCGCTGGTTCGCTTCTGAATCGACAACAAAAAAATCGAGGGCTGGCAAACTGTCAGCCCCATATCACTGAACTTTGGCGTTTGCTGTTGCAAGCGCGTCCTGAAGGTGAATATTTATGGAAAAGACTGCATTTGTGTTTCCTGGGCAGGGTTCCCAGGCTGTAGGCATGCTGGCCGATTTGGCCGCAGAGCACGGGATTGTTAAGGCGACTTTCGCTGAGGCCAGCGATGTGCTGGGTTACGATCTGTGGGCTTTGGTGCAGGAAGGTCCTGCAGAAAAACTGAATGAAACCGACAAGACTCAGCCAGCGCTGCTGACTGCCAGTGTCGCGATCTGGCGTGTTTATCAGGCCAGTGGCAAACCAGCTCCAGCCGTGATGGCGGGCCACAGTCTGGGGGAATACTCTGCACTGGTATGTGCCGGTGTGATCGATTTCAAAGATGCGGTCAAGCTGGTTGAACTGCGTGGTCAGTTGATGCAACAGGCCGTGCCTGCCGGTACCGGTGCCATGTATGCCATCATCGGTCTGGATAACGACACCATCGCCCAAGTTTGTGAAGAATCCGCTCAGGGTGAAGTGGTTAGCCCGGTGAACTACAACAGTCCTGGTCAGGTGGTGATTGCCGGTGCCAAGGACGCAGTTGAACGTGCAGCTGCCGCCTGTAAAGAGGCTGGCGCCAAGATGGCTGTTGCACTGCCTGTCAGCGTGCCTTCTCATTGCGCGCTGATGAAACCAGCTGCTGACAAGCTGGCTGTAGCTTTGGAAGCCGTAACTTTCAATGAGCCACAGATCACAGTGATCAACAATGTTGATGTGGCCAGCCCAACGGCGGCAGCGGATATCAAAGATGCGCTGGTGCGTCAGCTGTATTGCCCGGTGCGCTGGACCGAAACTGTCGAGAGCATGGCAGCGGCCGGCGTTGAAGAGCTGGTTGAAGTGGGCCCGGGTAAAGTGCTGACCGGACTTGCCAAACGCATTAATCGCAGTTTGACCGCCAAGGCGGCTAACGATGTGGCATCGGTTGCCGCATTGACCGAATAAAGGAGTATGACATGAGTATTTCTCTGGATTTGACCGGCAAAGTGGCCCTGGTAACCGGTGCCAGCCGTGGTATTGGCAAAGCAATTGCCACCACTTTGGCTCAGGCGGGGGCAACTGTCGTGGGCACTGCCACCAGTGAGAAGGGCGCTGCCGCAATCAGTGAATATTTGGGCGAACAGGGTTTTGGTTTGGTTTTGAACGTCACCTGCAGCGATTCAGTGGCGCAAATGTACGCCGATATCAAAGCTCGAGCCGGTGATGTCGACATTCTGGTGAACAACGCCGGGATCACTAAAGACAACCTGTTTATGCGCATGAAAGATGAAGAGTGGACCGACATCATTGACACCAATCTGACTTCTTTGTTCCGCCTGTCCAAGCCTGTGATGCGCAGCATGATGAAGAAGCGTTTTGGGCGCATCATCAATATTGGTTCAGTTGTGGGTTCCATGGGCAATCCCGGACAGGTAAACTACTGTGCTGCCAAAGCGGGTCTGGTGGGTTTTACCAAATCTCTGGCTAAAGAGGTTGCATCCCGTCAGATTACAGTGAATGCTATTGCTCCTGGATTTATCCAGACCGATATGACGGATGAGCTGACCGCAGAGCAGCAGCAGGCCATCATGTCGCAGGTACCAATGGAGCGCCTGGGTCAGGCTCAGGAAATCGCTAATGCGGTGGTGTTTTTGGCATCAGATACAGCTGCTTACATCACAGGGGAAACCTTGCATGTAAACGGCGGCATGTATATGGTTTAATGGCAAAAACCCAGGGAATTTGCCGCGTTTGAGTGGGATAAATCGCTGCAATTCAAGGCCGTGACTCGTGGTTAGACCACAAAAACGGGACTTGCATTGTCAGCCAAATCGAATAAACTACTCGCAATCTTACGCAAGTGCGTAATTTGAATAGGAAAGAAAACTAATGAGCAACATCGAAGAACGTGTAAAGAAAATCATTGTAGAGCAACTGGGCGTTAAAGAAGAAGACGTGAAGCCAGCGGCCTCTTTCGTTGACGATCTGGGTGCCGATTCTCTGGACACTGTTGAGTTGGTAATGGCTCTGGAAGAAGAGTTTGATACTGAGATCCCTGACGAAGAAGCTGAAAAGATCACTACCGTTCAGGCTGCGATCGATTACGTTTCCAAGAATCAGTAATCAGAATTCCTGAAAACAGGCGGCAATATGCCGCCTGTTTTTGTTTAAAGCTTAATCCACGATTCTGTCTACAAAGCTCGGTAAGCTGAGGTAGGAAACGACCTGGTCCCTGGAGGGGACGCCGGGTGACGGAATAGAGTTAAAGAAGGTAAATACAGTGACTAAACGTCGTGTCGTGATTACCGGCTTGGGTCTGGTGACTCCGGTTGGCAACACAGTTGATTCTACCTGGAAAGCCTTGCTGGACGGCAAGAGCGGTATCGCCCCCATTACCAAATTCGATGCCAGTGAGTTTGGTACCCGCATCAGTGGCTCAGTCAAGGATTTTGACGTAGAGCAGTATCTGTCCAAAAAAGATGCCCGCAAAATGGACCTGTTCATTCAGTACGGTATCGCCGCTGGTGTGCAGGCGCTGAAAGATTCGGGTCTTGAGCTGGACAAGCTGGATCTGAGTCGTGCCGGTACTGCAATCGGTGCCGGTATGGGCGGGATGTGGCTGATTGAACAGAACCATACTGCTTATATGAACGGTGGTGCCCGCAAGATTTCTCCATTCTTTGTACCCAGCACCATTATCAATATGGTCGCGGGTCATCTGTCCATCATGTACGGTCTGCGTGGCCCTAACTTTGCTGTGACGACTGCCTGTACCACGGGTGTGCACAACATTGGTTTTGCTGCCCGCACTATCGCCTATGGCGATGCTGACGTGATGGTTGCCGGTGGGGCAGAAGATGTCACCAGCCCGATGGGTGTGGGGGGCTTCTCCGCCGCCAAGGCGCTGTCTACCCGCAATGATGCGCCAGAGCAGGCCAGTCGCCCTTGGGATAAGGACCGTGATGGTTTCGTGATTGGTGATGGCGCGGGGGTCATGGTGCTGGAAGAATATGAACATGCCAAAGCCCGTGGTGCGACCATTTATGGCGAGCTGGTTGGTTTTGGTATGAGTGGCGATGCCTTCCACATGACATCGCCTCCAAGTGATGGCAGCGGTGGGGCACTGGCGATGGAAAATGCTATCAAAGATGCCGGTATTGCCAAAGAGTCCGTGGGTTATATCAATGCACACGGTACCTCTACACCTGCCGGCGATAAAGCCGAAGCAGCGGGAATGAAAACGGTATTTGGCGATCATGCTTACAAGCTGATGGTCAGTTCAACTAAGTCAATGACTGGCCACCTGCTGGGTGCCGCCGGTGCCGTGGAAGCGATTTTCACTGTGCTGGCGCTGAAAGATCAGGCCGTGCCGCCAACCATCAACCTGGATAACCCGGACGAAGGTTGCGATTTGGACTTTGTGCCTCACACCGCCCGCCAGGCAAAGCTGGACTACGCACTGTGTAACTCTTTCGGCTTTGGTGGCACCAACGGCTCATTGCTGTTCAAGAAAGTCTGATATCAAGATACTTGAAAAGCGCCCTTCCGGGCGCTTTTTTTATGGGCGAATGAGGCAATTGTTACACCAATAAACAAAAAATAATTCCTGATGAATCAATGGTTAAGCTTTATTCATAATGAGCTGTAATCAATCGATAGCTGCAATAATGCGGCTATTGAGTTTTTACAGGAATTGTTCACCTATGCTTAACCTGCTTTTGTTGCCACTGGTCACAGTGACCGGTGCGGTAACAGCCAATTTGACTGATTTTGTTCGGGGCGAGGCCACTGAATATCATAAAGACCTTAACCCGGATACACTGACGTTTTATCTTGCCGTGGGTGCCTATATTCTGGTGTGGTTTGGGTTGTTGGTAAGCGGCATTGAATTGACCGCCGCCAGTGGTCTAGCCAGTGGTATTGAGTATATCGGGCTGTTTGTCGCCGGATTGGTTGCTTACATGCTGTTTAAAGGTGGACGCTTCTTATCCAATTCTGCACAAATGTGGGTGTGGAGACTGTCTTTCCCGCTGGTGCTCCTGACTTCTGCACTGGCGATTTATCTGAGCTAATGCTCAGAGTTTGAGCTGACGAATCAAGGTGTTGATATATTACTGTGTACCTCGTCTCATCTGACTTAAGCTATAGTGATAAAGTAAGTCCTTATACGACGGAATACAGAATATGACAGACAGGCAACGGGATATTACCCTCAGATTTCTGGCTGAACCTGCGGATGTGAATTTTGGTGGCAAAGTTCACGGTGGCGCGGTAATGAAGTGGATCGATCTTGCTGCTTATGCCTGCGCTGCGGGTTGGAGTGGTAAGTACTGTATTACTGCTTACGCTGGTGGTATTCGTTTTGTGAAGCCCATTTTAGTGGGCAGTCTGGTTGAGGTCAGTGCCAAGGTGATATACACAGGTCGTACGTCGATGCATTTGGGTATCGATGTCAGAGCCGGTGATCCCAAGAATCAACTGCGTCAGCTGACGACACATTGTGTGGTGATTATGGTGGCGGTTGACGATGATGGTCAGCCTACAGACGTACCCGAATGGATCCCACAAACGCCGGAAGATATAGCATTACGCGATTCGGCTATTCGCTTGATGGAAATGCGCAAAAAAATCACCAATGAGATGGAAGCCCATATCAAGTAGAGTGGTGATTTATTCAGCCCAAAAGGTGCCTTATGGCACCTTTTTTGGTTTCTGAGGTTCCATGTTAAACTGCCGCAAATACAAAGAGTTTGACGACAATCGTCGAAACTGTACCCGGAGATAACAAGATGGCTAAAGTCGCATTTATTGGTTTGGGAGTAATGGGATACCCCATGGCCGGACATCTGCACAAGCAGGGGCATGACGTCACAGTTTACAATCGCACTGTCGCAAAAGCACAGCGTTGGGTGAACGAGTTCGGAGGCCAATATGGTATAACGCCAGCACAGGCTGCGGCCAATGCCGAGTTTATTTTTACCTGCGTGGGTAATGATGATGATTTACGTCAGGTGGTGCTCGGTGAGCAGGGCATTATCTCTGCCATTACTCAGGGGGCCATTCTGATCGATAACACCACTACCTCAGCCGAGGTCGCCCGTGAACTCAGTCTGGCACTCAAGGCCAAAGGCGCGTCATTTCTGGATGCGCCGGTATCCGGTGGACAGGCTGGTGCAGAAAATGGTGTGCTGACCGTGATGGTCGGTGGTGAGCCAGAGACGTTTGAGCGCGCCAAACCTGTAATTAATGCTTTTTCCCGTTGCTGTGAACTGATGGGCGAGGTTGGCAGTGGCCAGCTCACCAAGATGGTTAATCAAATCTGTATTGCCGGTGTTGTGCAAGGGCTTGCCGAAGGCCTGCATTTTGCCCGCAGTGCTGGTCTTGATGGCGAAAAAGTGGTGGAGGTGATCAGCAAAGGCGCCGCCCAGAGCTGGCAGATGGAAAATCGCTACAAAACCATGTGGGGTGGAAAGTATGATTTTGGTTTTGCTATCGACTGGATGCGCAAGGATTTGGGCATAGCGCTTGATGAAGCCCGTCGCAATGGCTCACACCTGCCGTTGGCTGCTTTGGTTGACCAGTTCTATTCTGAGGTACAGGGCATGGGCGGCAATCGTTGGGACACCTCGAGCCTGATGGCGCGATTGGAGAAAAACCGGCGCTAATAGGCTGCCGGATGCTCGCACTCACAGAAAGGACAGCCTGGGCTGTCCTTTTCTATTTTCAGGCCGTTCAGCAGATGAGCAAAACGCTGCTATCCAAAACCATTTAGCAGGGCTCGGCAATCACATGTTCCAGCTGGACATCCGCTACGGCACTCAACGCTGCCAATGAGGCGTTAGCCAATGAAATCTGACCCGCGGACGACTCCAGCAGTACGACCCGCTCAATGGCTTCAAATCCCAGGTTGTGACGCAGCAGTTCTCCTAATGCCATTTGCAGCGGTAACATGGAAGGGTTGAATGCCGCATTTTCAGCATAACGGCCGACAAACACCCGTCCATCGTCGGTTTCGAGAGCCACCGCGGCATGATTGCCGGTATAAGGCGCATAACTCTGATTGGCCTGATCCAGTGCTTCGATAAGCAGTGGATCATCTGTCTCCAATGCCAGTTCAACCTGCTGAGGCGCCAGCAAGGGAGCCGAGATATTCAAGTCTTTCGGGCCAAAAGCGTAGGGCAGATAGTGCGCCAGTGGTGCAGTTGGCTGGCCGGGCAGGTGAATACATATCTCACTGCCTTTGACCAACTCATTGATAAACTGGCGGCAATGGCCACAGGGGGAGGCGTTGACAACAATATCCTGGATACCGCGCTCGCCTTTTAACCAGGCATGACTGATGGCGTTCTGCTCGGCGTGTACCGCCTGTCCGAGTGCTTCCCCCGGCAGTTCCATATTGGCGCCCATATAAGCATCACCTGAGGCGCCAATGGCAATGGCACCGACATAGAAATGACTGATAGGTGGACTGGCCAGCGCTGCGGCGATAGGCAGCAGTGCCAGCAGCAACTGTTGTTTGTCCATTGCTGATTCTGTTGCCAGCATGCTCAGTTGGTCGTTGGAGAGATGTCCGGAAAAATGTTCACCCAACAACGGGATGAGCGGGGTTGCCAGGGATTCTGGTATCAGGCTGACTGCCCCGATAAATCTGTCTTGCATTGCCCTTGTCCTTAAAAAAGATAACTGCTTAAAAATATGACTGAATTACACAACGTCACTACAGGGACTGAAGATACTGCACCAGGGCTCGCAGCAGTTTTTGCTTGTGCTCGTCGTTGGCGGTTTCTTCCAGCAGGTTTTCAAGTTTGATGACATAGTCAGGATCCGATGACAGCCGCTGCTGACAGAATTCACGCCAGCGCAGTGATTCCTGATGGTCAAGAGTCTCCGGGTAGTTTCTGGCCCGGAAGCGGAACAGCATCTCTTTGATACGGGGATCATCAAACTGTAAATCCAGTGCCGCCAGATTTTGCGGTGCAGTATTGCGGATAATATCCATTTTGGTTTTGTCGGCGTGACTGAAAAAACCACCTGAGTAGAGCATCAAATCCGGATCGGATTCATTGGATTCATAACCCTCTTCGAACAAGGCGATCAGTTTCTGTCTCAGCTCGGGATGCTGCTTCAACAATTTATACTGCTCTCTGGCAAAGGCCTTATCAAATCCCAATCGCGCGGCATTTTCATCGCTCAGCGACCTGGCGGTGGCAACGAATGGACATTTATTCAAATGCACCTGCTTTACAGGAATGGGCAATTCATCATCGGCCAGGTCTCTACGTGGGGTGTACATGCGCTCGCGGATTGTGTCGACGTCCAACGCCAGTAAGGGGGAGAGATCCATCGCCAGATTCACACAAATAATGGCATTCTTGTTGTCCGGGTGATGTGCAACCGGAGCTATCAGCGTCGCGCAGCCGTTTGCCGCACTGATTTTACTGCTGATATGCATCACCGGCTGCATGTTCAGCACATCCAGATGTTTGGCGACTTCCTGTTTACGACGGAGACCAAAGTAGTAATCAAACAGCTTGGGCTGCCTTTCTTTGATGAGTTTGGCCATCGCGATGGTGGCATACACATCTGACATGGCATCGTGGGCTTTTTCATGGGAGAGGCCATTGGCAGCAGTCAGGTGCTCAAGCTTGAAAGATGGCGTGCCATCTTCCTTGGTTGGCCAGTTAATGCCTTCCGGGCGCAGGGCATAGCAAGCGCGCACCAGATCAATCAAATCCCAGCGTGAATTACCTTGTTGCCATTCACGGGCATAAGGATCGATAAAATTGCGGTAGAAACCGTACCGGCTCACCTCATCATCGAAGCGCAGCGAGTTATAACCCACTACACAGGTATTGGGCTGGCTGAACAGGGCATTGATGCGCCCCATAAATTCACTTTCCGGCACACCTTTTATATTGGCCAGTTGTGGCGTAATGCCGGTAATTAAAATCGCTTCGGGAGATGGCAGATAGTCCGGAGCCAAACGGCAATAAAAAGTTTCTTCTTCACCGATGATGTTCAAATCAGCATCGGTACGGATCCCGGCAAACTGTGACGGTCTGTCCTTGGCCGGACTGGCACCGAAGGTTTCGTAATCGTGCCAAAAGAATGTGGGTTGAGCGAATGTATTCATCAGTTGCCTGTATCTGGCCGGTTACTTTGGCCGTAATTTTCGGATAGCTGATACTCTCCCTAAAAAGAATATGTGCAGCGGGAAGGTTATCAACGCCATAGATGTCAGCAGCATAGCATGAAATTGTGGCTTGAAGGGATTGCAGAGGGGCGGAAAGGGGGACTGGCTGGCGTTAAACTATACAACTGGTCTGTTTGGAAAAACTGCCGCGCGGATAAGTCGTCATCTTGGTGTATGATCCGGGGGTAATCCCTGCGCCAAGGAACATGATGAGTTATATTTGCCCCATTTGCCGTGCTGCATTGCACTTTGATGCCTCTGGACTCAGCTGTCCAGCCGGTCACCGCTTTGACCGGGCCAGGG
This sequence comes from Shewanella sp. GXUN23E, assembly GCF_050865035.1. Lineage (NCBI taxonomy): Bacteria > Pseudomonadati > Pseudomonadota > Gammaproteobacteria > Alteromonadales > Shewanellaceae > Shewanella > Shewanella sp. GXUN23E. The sequence continues at coordinate 18,339 of NZ_JBOZWP010000020.1, forward strand.
AGGGGTACGTCAACTTACTGCCAGTACAGAAGAAAAAGTCGAAAGATCCCGGTGATAACAAAGAGATGATGCTGGCCAGACGCAGTTTTTTGGATGCCGGATATTATGAGTTTTTGAGTCAGCGGGTTGGTGAGTTGGCGCTGGAGTATGCACCAAGCAGTCATAGCGTGCTGGATCTGGGATGTGGTGAAGGTTATTACAGCTCACGACTGCATAAAAGGCTTTCAGCAGCTTCGGGTGACGTCAACATGTACGGTCTGGATATCTCCCGGGCAGCACTGAAATATGCAGCCCGGCGCTACCAGCAGATCCATTTTTGCGTTGCATCCAGTTATGACATGCCTTTTGAAGATCAGACATTCGATTTGATGCTGCGGATTTACGCACCTTCAAAGGCTGATGAATTGGCGAGGGTAATGCGACCCGGCGGTATCTTGATCACTGTGTCACCGGGTAAAACCCACCACTACGCGCTGAAACAGATGATTTATGAGCAGCCAAGGTATCATGAAGCCAAACACGAAGTTCTGCCAGGTTTTGAGCCTGTTCATCAGGAAAACCTCACTTCACTGTTACAATTGCCCGCTGGCGATATGGTGTTGCATTTCCTGGAGATGACGCCCTATGCCTGGAAATTCAGCAATGAAGCCAAAAACACCTTGGCACAGGCTCCTCTGACCTGTGAACTGGATTTCTTTATTCAAATCCACCGCAAGCAGAAGTAAATCGCCTGAGTGTTTGTAAGGTGTTAATTACTAAAGTGATTTTGTTGGATTTTAACGATTTTGTCGGCTGCTTTTGTCAGCGGATGTCGATGATTTGAAAAGTACAGAAAAAATAAAGGAAAATTCCGCTTCCAACAGGAATTATCCGGGTTGACTTACCGGTAGAATAGTTTATATTCAGTAAGGCTAGAAAGTTGGGCTTATATTATGTCTTCATTACGACCAGTTTCGTCCTGTTAACATAAGTAATACCGGCAACTTCAGCTCTATCGCCGATTAAGGCTTGTGTTAAAAAATTTGTAAGGATGATTTTCATGTCTCAAGTAACTGGTACCGTAAAATGGTTCAACGCTGATAAAGGTTTCGGATTTATCGAGCAGCCAGGTGGCCCAGATGTATTCGTACACTTCCGCGCCATTCAAACTGACGGTTTCAAGACTCTGGACGAAGGCCAGAAGGTATCTTTCACTGTGACTCAAGGTCAGAAAGGTCCTCAGGCAGAGAACGTAACCGTAATCGGTTAATTCTTGCTTAGACTCTCTGATTGCGGTTAACCGCTTTTAAATCAGAGGGTCAAGTATAAAAAGCTGCGAATTATCGCAGCTTTTTTGTTTCTGTAATTTGTCTTTTCGCTTTTTGTTTGTGCTGTGGCGCTATAGAAAGCGGCATGGCTTGTACGAATTATTGTACAGCCCTTCTATCCAACTCCGCCGGGTATGATGTTTTTTACGGCGTCGGACTTATCGAGAGTTCCTGTCCCGGAGTTAATTCCTTAGTTGCCATGCGCTTTTGCGGCGTTGAGGCTGACATCAAGATCTCCTCTGTAGTAAGGTGATGGTAAATGACAGCACCAGACTGGCGACTTTAAAAGCTATTGTTGAACCTGTCATTGAGTTCGTCATTCAGCGAATTGTGAAGCGGTGTATACACCGTGTATTTGCCACTGTCTGGAAAGCGACATTTGATCTGGCGATAGCACTTGTCGTTTGCAAGATCACATCGACACGAGTTCAGGATGCGCGGCGTATTTGGTGCTGGCGAGCAATGTTAGTGGAAGCTGTAGGCGCTGGCATTGCTGAGTGATTTGGCATTTTCTCTTTCTTTTGCCTTGTAAATCAATAAGCCCAGCGCCGTTAAGAGGGGTGAGAGAGTCAGTGTCAGTGGGTTGAAAACAGCGAATCTTCCAAAGTTCTACCGTTCAACAGTAACCTGTACTGCCAGCTATGCTTGGCAATCAGTGTCAGTATGGTGATTTCCAGTTGGGGAGAATGGCCTGGCACAGTGTGCAGCACAAATTCACCGGGGGACACGGTTTCTACCTGGGTGATTCCGGCCAATCCGATCAATGCTTCAACCAGTTTGATGTCATCACATTGAGCCATCTTGAGCGTCAGATAACCCTCAGCGGTTCCAGAGTTGTCGACGTTCAGTGTTTTTGTCAGTTTCCCTTTGTCGATATAAAGCACGTGGGTGCAAAGTTTTTCCAGTTCATCCAGATTGTGGGAGCTGATGATGAACCGGGTTTGCTTTGACAAACTTTTGATGAGATCCCTGATTGCCCGGGTATTGGCGGGATCCAATCCTGCTGTGGGTTCATCCAGCAGTACTAACTCCGGCTGCCCGAGCAATGTCTGGGCAATGCTGACTCTTTTATTCATACCATGGCTCAGTGTACCTGGCAGTTTGGTTGCTGCATCAGTCAAATCGACCTGCGCCAAAACCCTTTTGGTCTGCTCGTGGGCCTGAGCGTGACTGAGTCCCTGCAGACGGGCCAAATAAATCAGCTGTTCCTGAATGCTAAATCTGGCATCAAGTTTGGCATCCTGTGGCAAGGCTGTCACCCGACCGATCAGTGCCGGTGAGCCGGGAGAATGTCCGAATACTGAGATAAGGCCGCTGTCTGGTTTTTGATAACCGCACAGACAGCTGATCAGGCTGGTCTTACCCGCGCCATTGGGGCCAACCAGTGCCACTGGCCCGTTATCATCGAGTTGAAAGGACAGGCCATCCAGAGCTCTGTGTGAACCATAGTTGAGGCTGATATTGTCACAAACAATGATACTCACAGTCTTTTCCCCGCAAAAATGTAGATACCGGCGACTAATAAGATAATGGATTGAACGACCGGCGTCAGAGCCTGGCTCATCACACCAATACCCTTGGTGTTAATCATGGCGCTGAGTTGACTTCCTGGAATCGCGTCTGCCAGCAGTGGAATTGTGCCGAACTGGTGCATAGTCAATTGGATTAGCAGGCCGCCCAGCGTCAGAATAATCACTGCCCAAATGATCGACGTCCGGGCAGAGCGACAAACAACGGAAAGCACCGCCATCAATGCCAGATAAGGCAACACATTGATCACCAAGGCGGGAAATACCCAGAGCGCCTCGGTTAATCCGGACAGCAGATTTGAATTATCCCGCAGCGATGCCATCAGCAGGGTTGCCATCATCGCCAGCAATATCAGAGTCGCTTGCAGCAACAGGTGGCCAAGCAAGCGTCCCCAGAAGATTTCCTGGCGACTTGCGCGTTGCAGTACAAATCTCAGGGTGCCCATTTGTCTGTCAGTGGCAAACATGTCTGCAGATACGGTGAGTACTGAGAGAGGAAACAGGTATAAAGCAAATACCCAGAACATTGCCAGTTCCGGGACTTGCCAGCTTAAAATGATATCTGCCTGACCGTCAGAGAACGCGCGTACCATATCGACAAAGCCGGGTTGCGACAACCAATGCGCAGCGCTGCCGATGGGGTATATCAGCAGGACCAGCCAGATCAGTAAAAAAGCGCCCAAGCCAATCAGGCCACGAGTACCACTGAACGTCTTTTTAAGCTCAAAACCCGCCACTTGCCTCAGGGCACTGAGACGTATCCGGTAAATCATTCGCGATTTCCTTACAGTAATATTTATTCGAGCAGGGAGCGCAGCTCTGCAAGCTGGGTTTTGAGTTCGGTAACTTCCGACTCAAGATGCGCAACACGCTCTGCAAGTTCGCCATTGGGTTGCGATACAGCACGTTGCGTTGTGCTTACTTCTGCTACTGGTAATTCGTCCGACCCTTCACTGAACAACTCAGTGTAGCGGCTTTCACGTTTTCCCGGTTCGCGTGGCAGCATTTTTACAACGGGTTTTGCTCTTGAAGACAACGCGCTCAACGCGCTTTCCACTTCATCAATATCGGTAAAATCATGCAAACGTCCTGCGCGGGTGCGCAGTTCTCCGGGCGTTTGTGGTCCCCGCAACAACAGCAGTGAGATGATGGCAAATTCTGCTTTTGTGAATTGCAGATCTGAAAACTCGGTATTGCAGAATCTGTGCTTGTATTTACTTACCCGACTGCCAAAACCGGACTGCTCACTGATAAGGCGCTTTTTATTGAGGCTATCCAATCCCGCTTGCACATCGGTTTCGGACAATGACATGACAGGCTCACGACTGGTTTTTTGATTGCAGGCCAGTGTGAGAGCGTTGAGCGACAGGGGATACTGTTCAGGCGTGGTGACTTCCTTTTCCAGCAAACATCCTATAATGCGGCCTTCGATACTGTTCAATTGCATTTTTTACGTCTCTTTCTATGCGGAACCTGTTCCTGTTATAACACCGCAACAGGGGAGCGACCATAGACAAGCCTATGATAATGGCCGGTAAAAAGTGCAACTGGATGGGATTTGAACAGTCTGTCAGACCGATGTCGGATGTCTGCTTGGAAATCCTGTGGTCATGGCGTGGGCTGATATGGCAGGGAGCTGCAAAGCTCATCAGGCCGCAGGAAGACGGTCTGATGAGCTGGCAAAGGGGATTATTCAGTCAGGTGCAAACCGTCATCAGCGATAGTGAGTTTGCCTTGTTTATAGAGGCCACCAATGCTCTTTTTGAAGGCTTTTTTGCTCATTCCCAGCTGTTGATAGATCACATCAGCATCGGTTTTATCAGTCAGCGGCAGAAATCCTCCGGCCTTTTGCAGTTTATTGAGGATCTGGGTTGAAAACTGATCCAGCTCCGCTTTGGATCCACGCTGCAATTGCAGATCCACCTTGCCATCATGGCGAACCTGTTTGATATACGCTTTCAGACGTTGACCGAATTTCAAGGGTTTGAACACTTCGTTGGTATAGATAACGCCTGAGTGAAGATGGTTGATGATCGCCTTGTAACCCAGATCCGTGGTGCCGGCGATGATAATGTCCACCTGCTGACCTTCCTTATAACGGGCCGGGGTTTTATCCAGAAACTTATCAATTTTGGCCGATGCGACAATGCGTTCATCTGCACGGTTGGTATGGACATACACCAGTGCGCTGCGACCTTCTTCCGGTGGACGTACCTGCTCGGCAAAGGGTAGCAGCAGATCCTTATCCAGTCCCCAATCCAGGAAGGCTCCAATTCGACCGACGGAGATGATTTTCATCAGGGCAAATTCACCCACCTGTGCACGGGGCTTCTGGGTCGTGGCAATGACCATATCGTCAGAGTCCAGATACAAAAAAACTTCAACCTGCTGACCAACTTCCAGTTCTTTAGGGGCCAGCTTATTGGGCAGCAATACCTGACCCAGTTCGTGAGCATTGAGATAGAAGCCAAAATTGACCTGTTTGACCACGTCCAGAGTGTAGGTTTTACCGATTTGAATCATGAATTGTCCGATTACTAAGCTAGAGTTTGATACCGCGACGATTATACCTGCTAAACGCTCGAAGGGGCAGGGGATTAGCGGGGAATTCCCCTGTATGCCAGGCGATGGTCGTGATAAGCCGACTGAGTTGGATTGTGGTGGGGACAATACGGTCAAAACCTAACAAAAAATCTGTGATATTGCGCTGACAATTTCACTCAGGGATATACTTCTAACTTATTGGAATAACATTGATTATTCTTAATTTTTTGGACGCCGCGCCGGCATATCCGGGACAACAGGGAAAAAAAGTATTAAATCGGTTAAATTCGTTCTTGCAATCAGTGTCATTGCGGGGTTTAATTGCGCCGTTTTTCAAGGCTTGCATGCCTAACTTTCGGAAATTACGTGAGTAGTTAAGGTTCATATGATTCACAAGGCGTTAACCGTGTAAATGACAGCGACATTTACACGGTGATATTGAGGATTTAAAGCACATGTTCCATTCCGCTCTTGTTGCACTGCTTATCAAAGTGCGTCTGCGCCACGCTCTGGCACCGGTATTTGTTGACAATGCCGACCTTAAACATCTCACGTTAATTCGCATCAATTCTGGCCGTGAACAGGCCAACAGTCCCCACTGATCCGCAGGCATGTAGCCGCGGCAATGCTGCTGTCCGGAATGTCGGTATCCGACTTTTACCGGTCGTACCGTTATTTTTCTTTGTAACCCGAGTCTGGATTCAGGATGCACAACAAGCACATTTATTATGAGACCCTGCACAACAGCTATGGCCAGTACTTTGAAGTGGACCAGGTGTTGTTTGAACAAAAAACTGATCAGTGGCATCTGAGTATTTTCAGTAATGCCCGTATGGGTAAGGTTATGGCTCTCAATGGTGCCATTCAGACAACCGAGCGGGATGAGTTTATCTATCACGAGATGCTGACCCATGTGCCGGTGCTTGCACACGGTGAGGTAAAAAGTGTGCTGATCATCGGTGGCGGAGATGGTGGCATGCTGCGTGAAGTCGTCAAACACGCCGGTATCGAGCGCATTACTATGGTCGAAATCGATGCTGCCGTAGTGGATATGTGTAAAACCTGGTTCCCTGAGCATTCTCAGGGTGCATATGAGGATCCCCGGGTCAATCTGGTGATCGATGACGGCATGGCTTTTGTGGCCAACACCAAACAACAATTTGATGTGATCATTTCTGACTGCACAGATCCCGTTGGTCCGGGAGAGGTGTTGTTCAGTTCTGATTTTTATGCGGCTTGCAAGCGCTGCCTGAAAGCAGGCGGCATCTTTGTGGCGCAAAACGGCGTACCTTTTATGCAGGTTGAAGAGCTGCAGGACACTGTGCGCCGCATGAGTTCTTATGTAAAAGAAACCACGTTCTATCAGGCTGCGGTGCCATCCTATATTGGAGGTGCTATGGCCTTTGCCTGGGCGACAGACAATCTGGAAGCCCGTCAACAAAGTCTGGATACCCTGACGGCGCGTTTCAACGCCAGCGGCATTCAGACCCGTTACTACACTCCGGCAGTCCATCAGGCAAGTTTTGCCCTGCCGGCTTTTGTTGAACAGGCTGTGAAGTCAGCAATGACAGTGACAGCGTAATTCCTTGTTTAAGGCTGAATAAATGAATAATTGGTCTATTGAAGATGCTCGCGCCGGCTATAACGTGACCCACTGGAGTCAGGGGTTCTACGGTGTGTCGGATGCTGGTGAGGTTTATGTCTCTCCGGATCCTGCCAATCCTGACCATCAGGTAGGATTGAACGAGCTGGCCAAGGATATGGTCAATGCCGGCGTGTCGCTGCCCGTGTTGGTTCGCTTCCCGCAGATTATGCACCACAGAGTGCACAGTCTGTGTCAGGCATTTAACCAGGCAATTCAGAAGTATGAGTATCAGAAAGACTATTTGCTGGTGTATCCGATCAAGGTAAACCAGCAGAAAAACGTGGTGGAAGAGATCCTCGCATCCCAGCAGAGCAAAGAAGTGCCACAGCTGGGTCTGGAAGCTGGCAGTAAGCCTGAGTTGATGGCGGTTCTGGCGATGGCGCAAAAAGCCAGCAGTGTGATCGTCTGTAACGGCTATAAGGACAGCGAGTATATTCGTCTGGCGCTGATCGGCGAAAAGCTGGGCCATAAGGTCTATATCGTGCTGGAAAAAATGTCCGAGCTGAAACTGGTGCTGGATGAAGCCAAGCGTCTTGGGGTCACTCCTCGATTGGGGCTGCGCACCCGTCTGGCCTTCCAGGGCAAAGGTAAATGGCAGGCCAGTGGCGGTGAAAAGTCCAAATTCGGTCTGTCTGCGGCGCAGGTGCTGCAGGTGATTGACGGGCTGAAGCAAGCTGACATGCTGGATTCTCTGCAGTTACTGCATTTCCACCTGGGCTCGCAAATCGCCAACATCCGTGATATTCGCCAGGGCGTCAGTGAAGCGGCCCGTTTCTATTGTGAACTGCGCATGCTGGGAGCCAACGTCGATTGTTTCGATGTGGGTGGTGGTCTGGCCGTGGATTATGACGGTACCCGCAGCCAATCATCCAGCTCCATGAACTATGGTCTGGATGAATATGCCAATAACATCGTCAACGTGCTGGCAGACATGTGCATTGCCTATGAGCAGCCAATGCCCCGGATTATTTCAGAGTCCGGTCGCCATCTGACTGCCCATCACGCGGTGCTGATCTCCGATGTGATTGGTACTGAGGCCTATCATCCGGAAGATATTCTGCCTCCGGCTGAAGAAGCGCCACAACTGCTGCACAACATGTGGCAGTCCTGGCTGGACTTGAAAGGTCGTGTGGATTCCCGCGCACAGATCGAAATTTATCATGACGTGCAGCAGGATCTGGCCGAAGCCCACTCCATGTTTGCCATGGGACAGCTGAGCCTAACCGAGCGCGCCTGGGCCGAGCAGGCCAACCTGCGTGTGTGTCATGAGCTGCAGGGCCTGATGAATAACAAAAACCGCTATCACAGACCGATCATTGATGAGCTGAATGAGAAGCTGGCAGATAAATTCTTCGTGAATTTCTCGCTGTTCCAGTCGCTGCCTGATGCCTGGGGGATCGATCAGGTATTCCCTGTGCTGCCTCTGAGTGGTCTGGACAAGCTACCAGAGCGCCGCGCGGTGATGCTGGATATCACCTGTGACTCGGATGGTGCCATCGATCAGTATGTGGATGGTCAGGGTATTGAGACCACCTTACCGGTTCCAGCCTGGTCTGCTGACAGTCCTTATCTGCTGGGCTTCTTCCTGGTGGGCGCTTATCAGGAGATTCTGGGCGATCTGCACAACCTGTTCGGTGACACCAACTCAGCGGTGGTGCGTCTTGATGAGCAGGGTAAGGCTCAGATTGAATCGGTTATTGCCGGTGACACTGTGGCGGACGTACTGCGTTATGTAAACCTGGATGCGGTCTCCTTTATGCGCACCTATGAAGAGCTGGTGAACCGTCATATCGATGAGAGCGAGCGCGCTGCAATTCTGGAAGAGCTGCAGGCTGGTCTAAAGGGATACACCTATCTGGAAGATATTGCCCAGTTCTGACCCTGGCCCGGTTAATAACACCTGGTAGCGGGCCTGAGAAAGGTACGGATCTGTAACGGTTCGTACCTTTTCACTGAGCAGGCTCATATTAAGGACAATATAAAAAATGTTTTTTGAAGGCTCTGAAAAAAAATTAGAAATTAGAGTAACTGCGGATGTACCCTCGCTGCGCAGTTTGGGGAGACCTTTTTGGCAGGCGATTGTGGCCTGTGCCAATGCCGAGATTTTGTCTCAGCTGAGTAATCCGCAGTGTGATGCGTATTTACTGAGCGAGTCCAGTTTGTTTGTGTGGGACGACAGGTTTGTCATGCTGACCTGTGGCACCACCACCCTGGCTAATGCCGCACTGTCATTTATCAGTCAATTTGGTTCGGATAAAGTGGCATTTGCCTGCTATCAGCGCAAGAACGAATACCTCTCTCATCTGCAGTGCAGCAGCTTTGATGAAGATTTGTTTAGATTGCGGGAAAAACTGAGCGGAAAAGCCTATCGTATAGGCCATCTCGACTCTCACCATCACTATATTTTTTGCACGGATTCGTGTTGTGATGGTGTACTTGACGACACCACCAGTGAGCTGTTGATGTATCACATCAGTGGCAAGACTGCTGACTATCTTCGTTGCAATCAACAATCCACGGAAGGGATTAGAGCCCTGCTGGAACTGGACAGCTTGCTGCCAGGCTTTGATTTTGATGATTTTTTATTTGAGCCATTCGGTTATTCGGTGAATGGGGTTTGTGATGACCGTTACATGACGATCCATATCACACCTCAGGAAAATAGCTCTTATGTGAGTTTTGAAACCAATCTGGACTTGGGGCAATATCCCCAGCCGGTTTTCGCCAGACTGTTGCAAATACTGAACCCAGGCAGTTGGGATGTGATTGGGTTTAATGCCGGGAGAAATACCCGGGGTTATCCTGATCACCTGTGCCTGGGAAGTTGTACCCTGGAATCTGAATCCGGGTATACCATAGCGTTCAGTCACTATCAGCAAATATGCCACGAAGTGCTGATCCCGGAACAAATGTAATCTTGATGGCTTGATGCCATCTTTTGGAGTGAATATGACCACCATCGCAGACAAAGCAGATTATTCGCTGTTTTCTAACGCATTCGGATATCTGCGTCAGCCTTTGGATTTCAAACCTATTGAAAGTGACGCTGACGTTGTTGTATTGGGTTTACCTTTTGATATGGCCGTGACCGGCCGCAGTGGTGGCCGCATGGGCCCAGGTGCTATCCGTAAGGTTTCAACCAACCTGGCGTGGGAAGAAAAGCGCTGGCCATGGGATTTCCGCCTGTTTGATCACATCAAGGTGATTGATGCCGGTGATCTGGTTTACAACCTGGGCGACGCTGCTGACTTCACCCAGCGCGCTGAAGATTTCGCGACCGCTATCGTCAAGTCAGGCAAAACCATGCTGAGCCTGGGTGGCGATCACTTTGTGACCCTGCCATTGCTGCGTGCTCACCACAAGGTTCACGGCAAAATGGCACTGCTGCACTTTGATGCGCACACTGACACTTACAGTCAGGGCAGCCCATATGATCACGGCACCATGTTCTATACAGCACCAAAAGAAGGTCTGATCGATGTCGACCATTCCGTGCAGGTAGGTATCCGTACCGAATACACCAAAGAGGGGCATGGCTTCCAGGTGATTGATGCCGGTATGGCCAACGAAATGACTGCCGATGAAATCGTGGCACAAATCAAGGCTCGTGTTGGCGATATGCCTTTGTATGTGACTTTCGACATCGACTGTCTGGACCCTGCTTTTGCGCCGGGTACCGGTACTCCGGTCATCGGCGGCCTGACCAGCGACAAGGCTCTGAAAGTGATCCGTGGTCTGAATGGTCTGAACATTGTGGGTATGGACGTGGTCGAAGTTGCCCCTTCCTACGACAATGCAGAAATCACTGCGCTGGCCGCGGCGACGCTGGGCCTGGAAATGCTGCATGTTTGGGCCGACTCTCATGGCAAAATTAACAAATAATTTAGCCGGGTAATTCGTCCAGAGGAAAAAGCCAGTGTGATCCACACTGGCTTTTTTGTTATATATGCCCACAACGACCAAAATTCTGCAGATTGTGAAAAGGAAGCAGCAATGACAGATTTGACCCAGCTTCGCCGGGAATACTTGCAGGGGGGCCTGCGCCGCTCGGATCTGACACCCGAACCCATGGCATTTTTTGAACGCTGGATGGAGCAGGCTATCGCCGCCGAACTGATGGATCCCACCGCCATGTGTGTGGCAACCGTTGATGAGCACAGCCAACCCTGGCAGCGTATTGTACTGCTCAAGCAGTATGATGAGCGCGGTTTTGTGTTTTTTACCAATCTGGAAAGCCGTAAGGCCACACACCTTGCCCAGAATGCCAGAGTCAGTCTGCATTTCCCCTGGCATATGCTGGAGCGGCAGGTGTCAGTAACCGGTATTGCTGAGCCCTTAAGTACCACTGAAGTGCTGAAGTATTTTGTCAGCCGTCCGAAAGACAGTCAGATTGCAGCCTGGGCATCCAGGCAAAGCAGCCGGTTGACCGCCAGACAAGCGCTGGAAACCAAGTTTGCAGAAATGAAAGCCAGGTTTGCCAAAGGTGAAGTGCCGCTGCCCAAGTTCTGGGGAGGGTATAGAGTTAAGCCACAAACCGTCGAGTTCTGGCAGGGCGGTGAACACAGGTTGCACGACCGGTTTTTGTATACCCGAGAGGATGAACAGTGGCACATTGAACGGCTGGCGCCCTGAAACCTGCATGGGCAATGCCCCTTGAGCAAGGGCATTGCTTATTTGCGGGATTATTTGAGCAGGGTGACATTTTCTGCCAGTAGGCCTTTGTCTCCCTGAACCACCTGAAATGTCACTGTTTGACCTTCTTTGAGCGTTCGTCGACCGCTGCCATTGATTGCCCTGAAATGAACAAACACATCACTGGCATCCTCACGGGCCAGGAAGCCAAATCCTTTTTCATCGTTAAACCACTTAACGGTTCCTGTCACCAATTGTTCTGACATAAAATCCTCACACTCTGTCCGGTACCTATTCGTCCACATTGTCATGGCCGCATGGGGTAAACTAACAACCGGATGTTTCATTGAAATTACAATCTAAGGTGTTGATATATGGTAACCATCTGGGTGGATGCGGATGCCTGTCCCAATCCGGTAAAAGAGATCCTGTTCAAAGCGGCGGAAAGATTACAGGTTCCTCTGAAATTGGTCGCCAACCACAGTATTCGGGTGCCGCCGAGCCGGTTCATTTCCTGTGTCAGGGTCGAGCAGGGCTTTGATGTTGCCGACAATTATCTGGTTGCTCAACTTCAGGCCAATGATTTGGTGATAAGCAGTGATATTCCGCTGGCCGCCGATGCATTGAAAAAAGGGGCTTACGTGGTCACCCCCAGAGGCGAGCCCATGACCAGAGAGAATATTGGAGAGCGGCTGAACATGCGCGACTTCTTTGATACGCTCAGAGGTTCAGGGATCCAGACCGGAGGGCCTGCGGCGCTGTCAAATCAGGATAAGCACGCATTCAGCCGGCAATTGGATATCTGGTCCAGACAGGTGGCAAAGCTGCTAGACTGAAAGGAGTCTTGAAAGGCAATATGGTGATGGGTTACCGGACCGGGCAGCATAGCCTGAGACTTTCGTAAGACAGGGAATGGGGAGATGCGCAAATGAAGCTGGGATTTATGTTACTGGCAGCTATGCTGCCATTGGGAGTCAGTTCTGCGGCGACATGGGATATTCTGAACGATCAGTCCAGAGTGAGCTTTGTCACAACCAAACAGGGCAGCGTTGCTGAGGTCAATCATTTTGCCGCTGTGGAAGGAACCTTAACTGACTCAGGTCAATTCAGTCTGGATATTCCGCTGATAGGCGTTCAGACAGGTATCGATACGCGCAATGAGCGAATGCAGAGCATGCTGTTTGAAATAGCCAAATATCCTCTGCTGGAATTGTCTGCCAGTGTCAATATGCAGGCCATCAACGCCATCGCGCCGGGTTCGCAGGGGGTGGTGACAGTAGATGCGAAAGTCGCCATGCACGGAAAGGCTCAACCAATGACTTTTACTGTCATGGTCAGCCGACTGAATCAGGATACTATGACAGTCAGCAGTTACCAGCCTGTCATCGTCAGCGCGGCAGTGTTTGAGCTGGCCGCCGGCGTTGAGAAGTTGCGCGAGGTTGCCGGTTTGCAGGTCATCAGTGAGGCCGTCCCCGTCAGCTTTGTGATAACGCTTAAACAGCAACCTTAAGCAGCAATGAGGTGAGGGAAACAGGATGGTGACAGATTCAGATGGGTATTTTCACCTGCTACAGTACCTGAGAGAAAATCATAAGGTTTTTGATAACACTGACGAATCGCCGGCAGTCAATCAGTCGGTGCTGGATTTTTTCGAAGAGCAGCTGTCTGCGCAGGTCATTTTACTGTGTGGTCAGCATCCCTCCCTGACATTTGAGCAGCGAAATCTGGTGATCCGCGAGGTTGATGCCATCGTCGCGGACCTGGAGCAGGCGCTGGCCGATGTATTGCGACAGTCGATGACAGAAAAGCAGGCGTTGTTCATTACCGACTATGCCGGACTTATCAAGAATCTGTTCGACACCGCCATTGCCCGATTGCTTGACGTTGCTGACGACAGCCGCAGTGCATGAGCAGCTGTTATTGCGTGTTTCCAAATTCTGCTCCCGGCTGAATTATCACTTCTATAATTGGATCAGTAAGTTGTCATTGAGCTGAGGAAGGCGAATATGTTGACACTGTTGGCTGATTTTCCCCATGACACAGTCGCTGTACGTGCGGCAGGCGTGCTCTGCGGCACTGACTATCAACAGGTACTGGTGCCCGAGATTGAGCAAAAACTGCAGGATCACGCCTGTATTCGCCTGTGGTATGAGTTCGACCCCGATTTTCAGGGGATCACTGTGGGGACCCTCTGGCATGATGCTGTGCTTGGATTCTTTCACTTAAGCGACTTTTCGCGTATTGTCGTGCTGGCCGATGACACGCGGATGCGCGGTATGGCACAAACGCTGGCGGGGATGATCCCCTGTCCGGTGAAGGTGTTCCCATTGCAGATGCGTGAACAGGCCAAAGTCTGGCTCAACGAAGAGTCAGTAACGGTTTAATTCTGTCACGGATCTGTGTGCCGTGACGGTACAGAGGTCCGGTAATGTTCAGAGTTTTAATATTTTTCATGTCCATCCTGCCAGCATTTTGTTTCGCCTACAGCAAACCCATTCTGGGGCCCTACGAAACCTTTTCCATTGAAGAAGGCAATATTCATTTTGTTGCCCGTATCGATACGGGCGCATCCAACAGTTCGCTGCATGCTTTTGATATGCACGTTGTCGGGGGGGAGGCCAAACGCAAGAAAGACAACATAGGTAAGATGTTGCGTTTTTCTACGGAAAACCGCGACGGCAAGCGGGTTGAACTGCAGGCGCCGATTGTGGATGTGTCCACGGTCAAGAACGCTCAGGGCACAGAGTCCCGGTATATGGTGGAGTTGACGCTCAATTTCGCCGGTGATGCCCGTAAGGTCAGAGTTAACCTGCGCGACCGTGGACATATGGACTTCAGGATGTTGATTGGCCGCAATTGGCTGGAGGGGCACTATCTGGTGAATGTGCAGCAGTTGCCTGTGATCGGAGCCCGTGCGCCGATCCATATCGTTGAGTCTGATTTAACCTATGATGCGCGTATTGATACCGGGGCGGTGGAGAACTCTCTGCATGCTACCCACATCCATATTCATGATGCTGACAAGGACAATATGGAGAACAACGTGGGCAAACTGGTGACCTTTACGACGGCCAATGAACATGGACAGAGTGCCGAGGTGACGACCAGAATTGCGGATACGTCACTTATCCGTAATGCGCAGGGCAGTGAAATTCGCTATATGGTGGAGTTGACTCTGGGCGAGCCCGGCAAAGAGTACAAAGTGCTGGTGAATCTCAAAGACAGAACCAAGATGCGACAAAAACTGCTCATTGGCCGTAACTGGCTGGAAGGACATTATCTGGTGGATGTGGATAAATAACTCCTAACAGTTAGACAAAATAAAGGCACCTTACCGGTGCCTTTTGTGTATTTGTATTATTGTGGGGCGATTACCGATTACCGATTACCGATTACCGATTACCGATTATTGGTTTTTGGGCATAACTTCATGGCCTATGCCGCCGATGGCAATCACTTCATCATGTTCATTTCTGATGGCAAATTTGGTGACTTTGAAATGGCGTACACCGTAATGGTCATTCAATATTTCCTCAAAGGTCACCGCTTCTGCTGAGCTTAGCGCCAGTTCATCGTTTTGTCTGAAACGGCTGGCATCGGCTGGCTCATATAAGTCCTCATCAGTATGGCCGACGATTTGTCGCTGTTCCCGTGCCACAATCTGACAGTATCTGGGATTGACCATTTGATACACACCGGCAAGATCTTTCACAAAGATCATGTTGGGGGAGGATTCCATCAAGGCCTGCAGCAAATCACGAAAGCGGCTGAGTTGCTGTTTTGACTCCTGCTGGACAGCCAGTTGCTGCTCCAGCGCGAGATGATTGGCCTCCAGACTGGCGAGGGCCGTTTCCAGCTGTTGCTGGCGCGATACGATGGCGCTGGCCAGTTTGCCGATTTCATCCTGCCGTTTGCTGGCTTCGATTTCCAGCTGCTCAGGTTTGTCCTGATAAAGCGCCTGTGCCATGCGACTCAGAGGACTGACCAACAACCGGTGCAGTACCCAGAAAAGCATGGTCAGCGCCAGAAATTGAATGACAACCAGCAGCAGACCGACTTTCCCGGCAATCCCTTTGGCCTCCTGGCCCAGTGCATCCAGGGGCGTGACGACTATGACCTGCCACAGGGTGTCAGGCATCAGAAATACCGATGCCATCGCCTGTGTGCCAAGCACCGGATCTTTAGTCAGGGTAAAACTGGTCAGTTCAAGCGGGCTCCCCGGCCAACCATTGGCCAGATTGGCGAGCAACGACTGGGTTGTTAATGCTTCATCCCGGGCCAATCCCTGCAGATGGTCAAGCAACGCTCTGTGTTGAGTGTTGAATCGCTGAGACGCCCGGGCCGCCTGTTCCATGTCAACCTGTTTTAACTGTTGCCACAGACTGTGAAAACCGGACTGTTCGTCGGCAAGGGTTTCAAAAGACAGTGGCAGATTGGTGCTTGCCAGAGATTCCGGGGCGGCGATGATCTGATGATAGGGATCGATCACCATTACATAACCCGGAATGTCAGCCCGTCCGGCATCGATAAACTGATTCAGATGCTCAAGGCTGATATCCACTGTGGTCGCACCCATGTAACTGTGATCAAACCACATTGCCGATGACGCAGTGACCATGGTCTCTTTGGTGAGTGGATCCTGATACGCCTTGGACCAGAGGGTTTTGCCAGAAGGCAACATTCTGGTGGGTTCATACCAGAATTCGGACTGATAATTGCTGTCCGGGGCGTTGTAGCCTTCAACCTGGGTCAGTTGTCCCTGTGAGTTACGGGACCAGAACAGGGCATCTTTGTGGGGCTGTTTAGCAGGACTGTCCGGCCAGATACCTCCACCGGCGATCAATTGCTTCTGACTTTCCAGATCCAGCAGCGCCGGTACCAGTTTGAGCAGCTGTTGCGGATGTGCTTGTTCGAGCTCTGCAAGGCTTGAGAGTGACGTGACCAGACTGTTGATTTGCGCCGTCACTTCGTGCAGCCGGGTTACCACCAACTGCCCCAGGTGACGATTGACTGTCAACTCCTGAGACATCAGTTGCTGGCGCTGGATCCCCAACATGATCCACCAGGTCAGTAGCAGCAGCACCAATGCTACAACCAGCTGGATCAAACTGATTTTGACCGGCAAACTGCGCAACCTTTGACGCCAGCCACCGGCCACCTGAGGAGTCACTCGATAATTCATAATAGTCGGGGTTGCCAATCTCTCCGTTCCGATTGCACCACTTTACCCTGATTGGCCGGATTCTCCATCAGTAAAATGTTGTAGTGGCATGATATTTTATCAATCTGTCAGCTTCAGACGATTCTTAATCCCTGCATCAGTTGCTCCAGCATCAACGCGGTTTGATGTAACTCCCGGGCACCGGATACATTAGTGGTTGCCGCCGTTTGCGCCGCCTGTGCATGGCGTCTGATATCCTGCAGGCTACTTTCGATATTACTGCTGACACACTGTTGCTCATTGGCGGCGCCGGCAATATCTGCACTCATTTGCGCCACCCGTTCACTGAGTTTGGCGATTTGCGTCAGATCCTGCTCTGTGGTTTGAATACGTGACTTTCCATCGGCCGCAAGCTCGACGGTTTTGTGCATCAGCTGTGTCAGTATCTGTACGTGCTGCTGCACACTGGTAATCATGTTGCGGATATCCACAGTGGCGGCCTGAGCCTTTGCTGCCAGCGTTCTGACTTCATCTGCCACCACGGCAAATCCCCGGCCCTGATTGCCAGCCCGGGCCGCTTCTATTGCCGCATTCAAAGCCAATAGATTGGTCTGCTCTGAAATACTGCTGATACTGGCTACGATGGAGTCAATTCGCTCTGCGCTTTGGCGCAGCCCATTGACACCTGACGCTGCGTCGTCGATATGGGCAAACAGAGTGTCTATGGTCGTGACGGTTGCCTGAGTTTGCTGCTCACTCAGCTGCGCCTGCTGCCGGGCTTCCTCAGTGCTGTTGGATGCCGTCGCGGCATTGTCGGCGACCAGTGCCACCGACGCGGCCATCTGTGCCATCGCACAGGCCAGAGAATCCAGTTGCTCGGTTTGTTCATTGGACAGGCGATGTCCTTCCGCCGCGGACGCCTCGAAGCTGTCGGCTGTGTGTCTGAGGGCGGAGGCGGTGGCGTGAACCTGACTGACCAACTGATGTTGTCTTGCGACCAGTGTATCTATGCTGATGGCCAGGATGCTGAATTCATCTTTGACTTCAAAAAAATTGAGCCGTCCGGTTAAATCGCCCTCGGCCGCTCTCTTCAGCGCATTGACCGTGGTGTACAGTGCGCCGCCGACAAAAGTGGCGATGGCATAGCCAACCCCGAGTATCAGCAATACGGCCGCTATGGTCATGAAAATAAGCAGGTTGTTGGGTTTACCCAGGTCCTCAGGCAAAGGGAGCAGTTTGAACTTATCCTCCGGCAGGGACACCAGCAGAAACGGCTTTCCCTCTTCGTTGATGATGGGGGGCTGGGTGTCATTAGCGGCGGCCAGGCTGCTAAGTGCGGTGCTGGGCAGTTGATCCGCAGAAAGAATCCGCGCACTGGCCGAGCCCCCTGCAATGTGTGTCAGCAATAATCCGGTATTTTGGCTGTGAGTGTGGAACTGTGCCAGCGCATATAAGCCAAACAGCGCTGCAGGCAGCAATGTCAGTATGGTGAATTTGGCTTTGAGTGACAGATGAATAAGGTATTTATCAATCCAGCGAAATTTGACTTCTTTCATAGGGCACCCTGATGAGGAATAAAAATGTCACCGGAGATTGTTAATCTGATTTAAGTGTGTTGTTATCCGGCGGTGCGACTTTACCTGCGTGATCGGTAAACCCCAATGGCCTGGTTCACATTTTTTACTTATTTGGGCGATTTTTGTTCGTCTGTGGCGGATTGTTATCTCTCGGTCACGGAGCGACGATAAAATGACCTTTTGCGCCATACGCTTAAATGTTAAAAAGCACCATTAAGCCCTAGTCAAACACGCCCTTGTCGCGTAAACTTTTACTCTTTTTTATTACCCAAGGCAGCGCTCCCACAGGGGATTGCCGGTAAGGACGCCCTGGGTTAAAGAGATGGATATTATTCATGCACCTGACCGTAATTCTGTTTGGGGTTACGGACACGCAGTGGAAGAGAAGATGCAGCAGTTAACTGAGATCGTAGAACTCGCCTTGGCAGCGATCGACCAGGCCAGCGACCTGAAGGCGCTGGACGATATTCGCGTCGATTACCTGGGTAAGAAAGGTAAAATTACCGACATGATGAAGCTGATGGCCACGTTGAGCCCGGAAGAGAAGCCGGTCTTTGGTCAAAAGGTGAATCTGGCCAAGCAGCAGGTACAGCAACGTTTGAGTCAGCGTATTGATGGTCTGAAGACCGCCGAGCTGGAAGCCAAACTGAGTGCCGAGCAAATTGACGTGACTTTGCCGGGTCGAACCCTGGGCAACGGTGGTCTGCACCCGGTCACCCGTACCATCGAGCGTATTGAAAGTTTCTTTGGTGAATTGGGCTTTACTGTAAAGCAAGGTCCTGAAATCGAAGATGATTTCCATAACTTCGACGCTCTGAACATTTCTGAGCATCACCCGGCCCGTGCCGACCACGATACCTTCTACTTCAACCCCAAGGTGATGTTGCGTACCCAGACGTCCGGTGTACAGATCCGCACCATGGAGCATGAAAAGCCGCCGCTGCGCATCATCTCTCCGGGCCGTGTATATCGTAACGACTACGATATGACTCACACCCCTATGTTCCATCAGGTGGAAGGTCTGCTGGTGGACGAGCATGTGAACTTTGCTGAGCTGAAGGGCATTTTGCACGACTTCCTGCGCAACTTCTTTGAAGAAGATCTGCAGGTGCGTTTCCGCCCTTCATACTTCCCGTTCACAGAGCCTTCTGCGGAAGTGGACGTGATGGGTAAGAACGGCAAGTGGCTGGAGGTACTGGGCTGCGGTATGGTGCACCCGAATGTACTGCGCAGCGTAGGTATCGATCCTGAGAAATACTCCGGTTTTGCTTTTGGTATGGGCGTTGAGCGTCTGACCATGTTGCGCTATGGCGTCAACGACCTGCGTTCGTTCTTCGAGAACGACCTGCGTTTCCTCAAGCAATTCAAATAACGGAGCAGTACAGATATGAAATTTTCCGAATCCTGGCTGCGCGAGTGGGTTAACCCCGCCGTTAGCCGTGAAGAACTTTCCCACCAAATCACCATGGCCGGTCTGGAAGTGGACGGTGTTGAGCCGGTAGCCGCTGATTTTTCCGGTGTGGTTGTGGGTGAAGTGGTTGAATGCGGTCAGCATCCTGATGCTGACAAGCTGCGCGTAACCAAAGTGAATGTTGGTGGCGAAGAGCTGCTGGATATCGTCTGCGGTGCACCGAATTGTCGTCTGGGCCTGAAAGTGGCTGTGGCTATGGTGGGTGCAGTGCTGCCTGGCGATTTCAAAATCAAGAAGGCCAAACTGCGTGGTCAGCCTTCACACGGTATGCTGTGTTCTTTCAGTGAGCTGGGTATCGATGTAGAAAGCGATGGCATCATCGAGCTGCCACTGGATGCGCCACTGGGTACAGATATCCGCGAATATCTGCAGCTCAATGATGCGGTTATTGATGTGGATCTGACCGCCAACCGTGCTGACTGTCTGGGTATGGCGGGTCTGGCCCGTGAAGTGGGCGTGCTCAACCGCGCTGAAGTGACCGAGCCAAGCTGGGAGTCCGTGACTGCCAGTATCGACGACAAAGTTGAGATCACACTGGATGCGCCGCAGGGCTGTCCACGTTATCTTGGCCGGGTGGTGAAAAACGTTAACGTGAAAGCCGCCACCCCGATGTGGATGCAGGAAAAACTGCGTCGCAGCGGCATTCGCTCTATCGACCCTATCGTTGATATCACCAACTATGTGCTGATTGAATTTGGTCAGCCAATGCACGCCTTTGATCTGGCCAAACTGGATGGTGGCATTCAGGTGCGTCTGGGCAATGGCGAAGAGAAGCTGACTCTGCTGGATGGTACTGAAATCACTGTGCCAAACGATGTGCTGGTGATTGCAGACGCGCAAAAGCCTCTGGCTCTCGCCGGTGTATTCGGTGGTGAATACTCAGGCGTTTCTGACACCACCACTGACATACTGCTGGAATGTGCCTTCTTTGCGCCGCTGGCGATCATGGGTAAGGCCCGCCGTCTGGGTTTGCACACCGACTCATCACACCGCTTTGAGCGTGGTGTGGATCCACAGCTGCAGCACAAGGTTATCGACCGTGCAACCCGTCTGGTACTGGATATTTGCGGCGGTCAGGCCGGTCCAGTGGTTGAAGCCAAGAGTGATGAGCATCTGCCAAAGGCTGCCAACATTCTGTTGCGCCGTGCCAAACTGGACAAGCTGCTGGGCCATGTGATCTCTGATGAGGACGTGAACGAAATCCTGACTCGTCTTGGCTTCACTGTTGAAGTGGTCGACGCTGGCTGGCAGGTGACTACGGCCACCTATCGTTTCGATATGGCGATTGAAGAAGACCTGATTGAAGAAGTCGCCCGTATCTACGGCTACAACAACATCCCCAATGTGGCACCAATTGCCTCGCTGAAGATGTCTGATCACAAAGAGGCTGAGCTGAGCCTGAAACGCGTGCGTAGTCTGCTGACTGCCCGTGGTTTCCAGGAAGCGATCACCTACAGCTTTGTTGATCCCAAGTTGCAGCAGCTGTTGCACCCTGAGCAGCAGGCGATGATCCTGCCCAACCCTATCTCCAGTGAAATGTCAGCTATGCGTCTGTCTATGTTCACCGGATTGCTGACTGCCGTGGGTTACAACCAGAGTCGTCAACAGAGCAGAGTGCGTCTGTTTGAAACCGGTTTGCGCTTTGTTCCTGATGAATCAGCCGAGTCCGGTGTGCGCCAACAGGCAATGCTGGGTGCTGTTATCGCTGGCCCAAACAGTGAAGAACACTGGTCGATGGAGTCAAAAACCGTTGATTTCTTCGATCTTAAGGGTGATTTGGAGGCGATTATTGGCTTGACAGCCGCAGATCTAGAATTTAGCTTTAGAAGAGCAACGCACAGTGCACTTCATCCAGGGCAATGTGCTGAAATTCTGAGGAATGATCGAGTTATCGGTTTCATAGGTGCGGTACATCCAAGCCTGGAAAAACCATTCGGTCTGAATGGCAAAACCATCGTATTCGAGTTGGAGCTGGACGCGCTGTTGCATGCCAATCTGCCTCAAGCTCAGACTGTATCTAAGTTCCCGTCCAACAGACGTGATATTGCAGTCGTGGTTGATGAGCAGGTAGCAGCCGGTGATGTGATCAAACTGATAAGAAAAGTTGGCGAGAATCAGTTGGTTGGCTTAAACTTGTTCGATGTGTACCAAGGTAAAGGTGTTGAACCCGGCAAGAAGAGCCTGGCGATCGCACTTACGTTACAAGATTCGGCTCGCACGCTGGAAGAGAAGGACATTGCTGAGAAGGTTGAGGCAGTTGTCGCTGCTCTGAAAGCAGAGTTCAACGCATCGTTGAGGGATTAAAGTATGGCACTTACCAAAGCGGAAATGGCAGAACATCTTTTTGAAACCCTGGGAATTAACAAGCGGGTGGCAAAAGAGATGGTTGAGTCTTTCTTCGAAGAGATCCGTTGTGCACTGGAAAGTGGAGAGCAGGTTAAGTTGTCAGGCTTTGGCAACTTCGATCTTCGAGATAAGAATCAACGCCCGGGAAGGAACCCAAAAACAGGTGAAGATATTCCTATATCAGCACGTAGGGTTGTTACCTTCCGTCCTGGCCAGAAGTTAAAGAGCCGGGTTGAGGTTGCTAACGCCAGCGCTGAGAAGTAAGTTATCTGCCTGAAGGAAAAGCCACTCTTTGAGTGGCTTTTCTGTTTTTGTTTCTTTAGTATTTGCACGCCTTAGTATTACCCGGGATATGACTTTGTCCAGAGAACCCAAATATTTCGACCGTAGTTTTAAATTATCCCTGCTTCATCCTCGCCTGTGGCCAACCTGGCTGGCGATCCTGCTGCTGCTTATTTTCGGTTTACTGCCTGCTTTTATTCGCGACCCTATAGCAAAACAACTGGCGCATCTGGTTAAACGATTTTCCAAAAAGCCAATCCGCGTGGCCCGGGCGAATCTGACCACTTGTTTCCCCGAGAAATCAGCAGCCGAGATCGAGGCGCTGATCAATGCCAATGTCGAAAACTTTGTAATGATCCTGCTGGCGCAGGCAGAGTTGATGGTCAAAGGCCGGGGCCACATTCGCCGTCGCGTCAATCTGATGGGTTATGAGCATGTTCAGGCCGCCAGAGATGAAGGTAAGCCGGTGATTTTCATCATGCCCCATGTGTGGGGAATTGAGTACGCGGGTCTGAGACTGAATCTGGATCTGCCTATGGTGACTATGGCCAAAGCCCACAAAAATGAGCTGTTTAACTGGTTCAACAACCGTATGCGCTCATCCCAGGGCGGCCATGTGTATATGCGCGAAGCAGGCATTCGCGCGCTGCTGTCTGAACTGAAAAATGACAACAGTTTCTTTTATCTGCCGGATGAAGATTTGGGGCCGGACAAGAGTGTGTTTGCACCATTTTTGGGGACGGTCAAGGCGACCCTGCCCGTGGTGGGCAGACTGGCTCAGGCGGGTAATGCTGCCGTAATGCCGGTAAAAATTGGTTATAACCAGCACACCCGCCAGTTTGACCTGACTGTGCTGCCGCAAATCCCTGCTGAAAGTATGCAGGGCAAGGAAAACGAGGCGCTGGCTCTTAATCGCGCCGTCGAGCAGGTGATTCTGGCCTATCCTGAGCAATACATGTGGTTCCTGCGTGTGCTCAAAACCCGCCCTGAAGGCGAGCCAGATATCTACCGTCAGGTGTAATTTTCCCGTTGGGTCAGCCACCCATACTATGGATTAAACAAAGCCACCTCAGGGTGGCTTTGTTATTTGTGCTCCGCAATTGCTGTTGCACCTAATCAATCGATTCGGTCTGGCACCGGCGGATATATATCCTGCTGGTTTGTTGAGCGGTTTGGCCGTGCACCGCGAGCTTGATCAAAGTATCCAGGTTGCCAGCTGATGTATGGTTGGCGGTCAAAAGATTGATAACGTTTTGGCTTAACTAAGGACGATTATGCTGCTCGCGCCTATTCCCGCTGATGATGACGTTCGCCTGGAGCGATTGCGCAGTACCGGGCTTTTGGATACACAAGAGGAAGAGCGATTTGATCGGGTTACCCGCCTGGCCAGACATTTTTTCAAGGTGCCAGTGTGTCTAGTCAGTCTGGTCGATAAAAATCGCCAGTGGTTTAAATCCCGACAGGGGCTTGCCCATTGCAGTGAGACCCCCAGAGACATTTCCTTTTGTGGTCATGCGATAAACTCCAGCGACATCCTGATGATCCCCGATGCCACCAAAGATGTGCGATTTTCCGATAATCCGCTGGTGGTCGGAGCGCCTTGGGTGCGCTTTTATGCCGGTTACCCGCTGCGTTCCTTTGATGGGCATATTTTGGGCACCCTGTGTTTGATTGATCATGTCCCGCGAACCCTGAGTCGGGCTGAGCTTGGATTTCTGGCTGATTTTGGCAAGCTGATTGAGGCTGAAATAACCAGTATTCACCTGGCAACCATGGATGCGCTGACCGGATTGTATAACCGGCTTGGATTCGACAATCTGGCAGAGCAGATGCTTCTGCTGTCACGCCGCTCCGCGTTACAGTGCACGCTTATTTATCTGGATTTGGATAAGTTCAAAGTTATCAATGACAACTGGGGGCATGCCGAGGGAGACGTGGCGTTGCGTGCGTTTGCCGATTGTCTGCAACAATCAGTACGTGATTGCGACATTGTCGCCAGGCTGGGGGGTGATGAGTTTGCCGTGTTGCTGACTCATAACGGCAGCGACTGTGTGGCAACGCAAATTGAGCAGCGACTGGCTGGCGTGATCACCCGTTTTAACAGCACATCGGGAAAACCCTGGCAGCTGGCATTCAGTCTCGGCGCGGCCAGCCTCAATCAAGACAATATCAACGATTTGCCAGAGCTGATGAGCGCTGCCGATACGGCCATGTATCAGGTTAAAGCGACCCATTCCGGGCACAACAGGGGCTTGCGGACTCAATAATCAAAATCAACATTGAGGGCAAGGTAAGCCTTTGTGGGAAGAACGCAGCCGGACAGACATCCGGCTGCAGCATTGCAACGTCAGTGTTGATAAGCCAACCACTTATCAGATTGCGGCTGTCAGGCACAGAGCAGTTGAGCGGCGATGATGCCAAGGCCCATCAGCAGGGCGATAACCAGTGCCGGTGTACCGCCTTTGACCTTATATGCTCCTGTGGCAGTCCCGTTACCTGTTTTGGCCGATGTCTTGCTTGATTCATTGGCGCGGCGTCGCCAGACCATGGCCACCGGCAGGAAGATGGCCAGCATGACCAGTGCAATGGCCGCATAGCCGAGCGCCATAATAAAGCCGGAAGGATAGTAAAGGGCGAATGCCAATGGGGGCAGAAATGTCAGCAAACCGGTAATCCATCGCTTTTGCCTGAGCATATCGGTAATAAAATCAAACAATCCCAGGGCAACGCCGAGAAATGATGTGGCCAGCGCCAGATCGGCAAATCCGGCGATCACCTGCTGCAGCAGCGGTGCGTTTGCCGCTTGACTCAAACCGGCAATCAAATCATTGAGACCCGCGTGATTTATCAGTGCCGATTGCCCCAGATTGCCTATGCTGACCATCAGCCACAGGGCATACACCAGTAAAGGCAGGGCTGATCCCAGCAAAATGGCCCGTTTCAATTTAGCTAAATCCATCCCCAGATACCGCACCACAGACGGGATCGAGCCATGAAAGCCAAATGAGGTAAATATCACCGGCAGGGCAGCCACCATTGCCATTGAATGGACCTCTGTGGCCTGCAATCTGATCCACTCCACTTTGGGCATGAGAAGTACCAGTATGCTCGCCAGTGCGATCAGTTTGAGGATGAACAGTGCCCGGTTGACCAGGTCAACCTTACCTGTGCCACTGACGATCAGAGCGCCTACTGCCAGCGTCCAGATAAGGGCGCCGCTCCAGTCCGGGATATTTCCCAATACGGCGAGGCGGGCGGTCAGCTGCTCACTGCCACCGGCAATATAGGCGGCGCACAGCGCATAAAACAGAAAAAGCATGGAGAGGGTGGCAAGCCACTGACCCGGACGGCCAAGGTATTGTCGTGCAAGGGTATGGAGTGTGGCCTGAGGAGATGCGTCCTGGTGCAGCTCCAGCATCAGCAGGGCGGTATAACTCATCAGCGCCCAGATGAGCAGCATGGTCAGCAGCGCCAGTGGAAAACCCATGGAGGAGGCGGCCAGAGGTAAGGCCAGCATGCCTGCACCGATAGTGGTGCCGGCGATAATCAGCAAACTGCCGATAAAACGATTTTGTTGCATGTGTGTCCCTTATGAACCAGAAAATATGTGCATTAATCCCCGCAGGGGAGATTCTGGCCACAACAGCGGGAGCGATACCTGAAGGTAACGTTATCGTCGCCGTTGTGGCGACAGATAGTCATCCTGTGAAATAGACATAGCGGATCTCGGTTGATGTATCTGGGTTGATGTTTATGGATTGATAAATGTAACGGTGTATTGGTGTGCCGTTACGATATGACGTTAAGTCCACCGTGCAATTTGGTCAAGCCGGGTGTGGCTCATGCCGGGTTTTTATCAGTTAAGTGTGATGGGGATCGCGAGCTGATCTGCGTGCCGGTGATTTTGTATGCCGCTGATAGTCACTGTCCATCAGCGGCATAGTTTAGAGTTACCCGTTATTCGCAGTACGATGTACTCCCTGTTCGATTAACGGTAGCAATCTGCACCACGGCCGCCTTTAGTTCGCCAAAAAGGGTCAGCTACGCAATGTTGGGACAAACCCTGGCATAACTGAATCAGTTGACGTCAATGCCTTAGTCACTATTGCTGTTATTGTCGCGGCTTGAGCTTGAGCTAGCGCTAGCGCTGTGACGCTCCGCCAGACGATGCTGCACATCTTGCAGAGACAATCCCTGATCCTGCAGCAGCACCATCAGGTGAAACAGCAGATCTGCCGCTTCATTCACCAGCTCAGCTTTATCACCTGTGGCGCCCGCAAGCGCTGTTTCTACGCCTTCCTCGCCCACTTTCTGGGCGATACGTTTGCTGCCACTGGCAAACAGGGAGGCGGTGTAGGAGCCACCCTCTGCGCCGGACTGCCATCGCGCATGACGCTGCTTTATCACTGCATCCAGCTGACTTAAGAAGGGGCTGGCGTAGTCATCATGCCAGCAGGTTTGACTGCCGGTATGACAGGTTGGCCCCTGAGGGCGAGCCATCACCAGCAGGCTGTCGTTATCGCAATCAAGGGATACCGACACACAATCAAGCACATGCCCTGAGCTTTCGCCTTTGGTCCACAGCCGCTGCTTGGAGCGACTGAAGAAGGTGACCTGCGCCCTGGCCAGCGTGGTTTGCAGTGCCTCGATAGTCATCCAGCCCTGCATCAGCACATCACCTGTGTCAGCGTGTTGCACAATCGCCGGCAGCAGGCCATCTCCCTTGGCAAAGTCAGCCTGCTCAAGCAGTAAAGGGGAGTGTAAAACGGTGCGGGTCATAGGGAACTCCTGAAGCCAGGTGCGTTGGCTAGGTCTGAGGTTAAGTCTGAGGCTGGTTTGGAAGTTGGGTCAGCATTGATCGCTGGCGCATAAACCTGTGGTCGCACACAAATGCCCTGGCTGGCGAGATACTGTTTCAGCTCGCCAATGGGAATTATGCCTTTGTGAAAGACGCTGGCGGCCAGGGCTGCATCGACGCCGGCCCGGGTAAACACCTCGGCGAAATGTGCCATTGTGCCAGCGCCACCTGAGGCAATAAGAGGCACATCACAGATGGCGCGGATGCAGCTTAATTGCCTGATGTCATAGCCCTGACGCACGCCGTCCTGATTCATCACATTGAGCACGATTTCACCGCAGCCACGGCGCTGCACTTCCTCCACCCAATCCTGGGTGTACCAGGCGGTTTCCCGGGTGGCTGATTCCTCGCCGGTGAACTGCTTCACCCGATAGCTGTTGCTGCCCTCATCGTGGAAGGAGTCAATACCGACTACGATGCACTGGCGACCAAATTCATCCTGCAGCCTGTTGATCAGGCTGGGATCAGACAGCGCCGGTGAGTTGATCGAAATTTTATCCGCCCCGAACGCCAGCAGCTCGCGCGCCTGCGCCAGGGTTTTAATGCCACCGGCCACGCAGAAGGGGATATCGATCTGCTCGGCAATACGCCCCACCCAGGATTTATCCACCAGGCCATCACGGGCGCTGGCGCTGATGTCGTAAAACACCAGCTCATCGGCGCCTTCCCTGGCGTAGCGGGCAGCCAGTGGCACGATATCACCGACCACTTCATGGTTGCGAAATTGTACCCCTTTGACGACCTGTCCGTCTTTGACATCCAGACAGGGGACTATGCGTTTGGCCAGCATGAGATTGCCTCCCTGACGGTGAAATTATCGATCAGCAGCGCCTTGCCAATAATGATGCCGGCTGCGCCGCTGTCGCGGACGGCGGCCACATCGTCCAGGCTGGCAATCCCGCCTGAGGCCTGCCAGCGAATGTCCGGGAAACGCTCACTCAGTTCGCGATACAGCGCTGTGTTGGCGCCGGCCAGGGTGCCATCGCGGCTGATGTCGGTCACCAGCGCGTGCTTCAGTCCGGCGTCCAGAAAGGTCTGGGTTAATGCTTCCAGCGACACGCCGCTGCCCTGTTGCCAGCCGGACACGGCCACCAGTTTTTCACCATCCGGGCTGATGTTGACATCCAGCGCCAGACAGATGGCGTCGCGGCCAAAGCGCTTAAGCCAGTCGATCACCAGCTCCGGCTGGCGCACGGCCAAGGATCCTATGACGACCCTATCAACACCGGCTTCCAGCAGTTCTTCCACCTGCTCAAGGGAGCGAATGCCGCCGCCCACCTGTAATTTGGCCCTGAGTCTGGAGGCGATGGTTTTGATCAGCTCAGTTTGTCTGGCGGTGGGATCCTTGGCGCCACTCAAGTCCACCAGATGCAGCCAGCGCGCGCCCTGGGCCTGATAGCTTTCCAGCTGGGCCAGCGGGCTTTTGTCAAATGCGGTCTTTTGGTTGTAATCCCCCTGATACAGGCGAACCACCTGACCGTCTATCAGATCGATGGCGGGTATAATCATGCGCTCATCTCCAAAAAGTTTTTCAAAATCAATGCTCCAGCTGCGGCACTTTTTTCCGGGTGAAACTGCACGCCCATAAAGTTGTCGCGGCCGATGGCGGCGCTGAACACCTGACCATAGTCACAGCTGGCCAGGGTAAAGTCCCCCGGCGGCGCGCAGTAACTGTGAACAAAATAGAGATAGTCCTGGGTACCTATGCCGGCAAACAGCGGGTGACTGGTCGGCGTAATCGCGTTCCAGCCCATGTGGGGCAGGGGCAATTCACCACTGCAAAGCTCGGTAACCTCGGTATCGATAATGCCAAGGCATGGCACTGTGGCGTTGCCTTCGCTGGATTGACGGCACATCAGCTGCATCCCCAGGCAAACCCCCAGCACAGGTTGGGTCAGGGTGGGGATAAGGGTATCCAGTCCTTTGGCTGACAGGGCTTGCATGGCGGCACGGGCGCTGCCCACGCCGGGCAGGATCACCCGCCTGGCCTGACGGATAAGCTCAGGATCAGCCGTGATAAGCGGCGTGTCACCCAGGCGCTGCAGTGCAAAGCGCACCGAGCTTAAATTGGCGCAGCCGGTATCTATGATGACAGTGTTGATACTGGTCTTGTCAGGGTTTTTGTTGGCTTCTGGCATTACAACATCCCTTTGCTTGATGGCAGGGCATCGCCTTCAATGGCAACCGCCTGACGCAGCGCCCGGCCAAGGGCTTTGAACATGGCTTCCACCTTGTGGTGCTCATTGTCGCCATCGCAGCCAATCTGCACTGTGGCGCGCAGACCATCGGCGAATGAGCGAAAGAAGTGGGGCACCATCTCGGTAGCCATGCCACCAACGGCTTCACGCTGGAAGCTGGCGTTGACTTTACAGAATGGCCGGCCGGAGATGTCGATCAGACACTCGCCGCGCGCCTCATCCATGGGCAGACTGAAGCCGAAGCGGGCAATGCCGATTTTGTCCCCCAGCGCCTGACGCAGCGCCTCGCCCAGCGCCAGACCGGTATCCTCAATGCTGTGGTGATCATCTATGTGCAGATCGCCACTGACACTGACCGACAGGTTGAAATTGCCGTGGGTGGCAATCTGATCCAGCATGTGGTCGAAAAAACCGATGCCGGTGTTGATGCGGTTGTTGCCGCCATGGTCGAGATCGACACTGACTTCTATATCGGTTTCACGGGTGGTGCGCTTGACACACGCCGTGCGGTTTTTACCCAGCAGCTCATCGGCGATGCTTTGCCAGCCCAATGTTTGCGGCTGATATTGAAAGCCCCTGATCCCCATCGCTTCGGCCAGCAGCATATCGGTTTGCCGGTCGCCAATCACGGCGCTGCGCGCAAAGTCGATGCGCCCGCCCACCAGATAGTCGCGAACCAGCCCAAGTTTGGGTTTGCGGCAGGTACAGTTTTCATCGTCAAAGTGGGGACAGATAAGCACGTCATCAAAGCTGATACCCTGAGACGTGAAGATTTGCATCATCAGCTGGTGGGGCGCTTCAAAATCTTCCTTCGGGAAGGAGGGCGTGCCCAGACCATCCTGATTGCTGACCATTACCAGGCGATAACCGGCCTTTTGCAGCCTGAGCAGCGCCGGGATAACGCCGGGTTCAAAGGCCAGTTTATCCAGCCGATCCAGTTGTTTGTCTACCGCCGGCTCTTCTACCAGGGTGCCATCTCTGTCGATAAATAAAATTTTCTGTGTCATGACTCGTTTCCCTGAGTTGAAATCAGCCGTTGCTGACGCATGTGGATGATGATATTTGCCCTGTAAAGGCCTGCAGCGCTGCGATGATGACATTGGTCTCGGCATCATTGGTGTAACTGAGGCGAATGGCGTCCTGCAGGCGCGGGTGTTTATAGCGCCGGGCGACTATGCCGGACGCTGCCAGGCGCTCAGCCACGGACTCGACCGTTTTGATGTCGGCAAATTTGGCCAGCACAAAATTGGCTGCGCTGCGCTGGGCTATGCCACCGGCTTTGATAATCGCCTGAGCTAATTGTTCGCCATTGGCGTTTAAGCTTTGCACCTGAGTACGCATGGTGGCAATCCCTTCCCGGTTAAGCGCTTGCGTGGCCAGCGCTGAGACCGGTACGGGCACAGGGTAGGGAGCAATCACCCGCATCACCAGTTCAACGATACCGGGATGGGCCAGCATAAAGCCGCAGCGGATCCCCGCCAATGCAAAGGCTTTGGAGAGGGTGCGCAGCACCACCAGATTGGCGAACTCCTCAAGCAAAGGCACGCAGGATTGCTCAGGACAAAATTCAATATAGGCCTCATCCACTATCACCAGCTTGTCCGGAAACTGCTCAAGCAGCTGGCGTATCCGCGCAAGCGGAATAATCGAGCCGGTGGGATTGTTGGGATTGCACACAAAAATCAGCTTCTGTGCCTGTATTGTGTCATCAATTGCTGCCGCTGGCGGCAGTTGCCAGTCATCATCCAGCGCCAGTTCAGTGACCCCCACGTTAAAGGTAGCGGCGCTTATTCCATACATGCCGTAGGTCGGGCCAAAAGTGACGATGGCATCCTGCCCCGGTACACAGAAGGTGCGGATAAGCAGCTCTATGGCTTCATCGGCGCCGCGGCCGCATACCAGTTGCTGTGGTGTTACCCCGACATAGTCAGCATAGGCCTGCATCAGCGCCGGTGGCTGACACTCTGGGTAGCGATTGGCCAGCGCCAGATAGGTGTTATTGAAGGGCGACTCATTGGCATTGATCCAGATATCGCCCCGGCCGCCGATACGCCGGGCGCTCTGATAAGGCTCGAGATCCAAAAGCTCTGCGCGGGCGAGGCGACGGGCCAAATCGGTGGCCTGTTGGGTTATCGTACTCATGGTTTGGCCTCCAGTCTGATGGCAACAGCATTTTTATGGGCATCGAGCTGCTCGGCGGCCGCCAGGGTCATGACCGTCTGGCCGATTTGCACAAGACCGTCACGACTGAGCTCCTGCACCGTAAAGCGGCGGCTGAAATCCGCCAGAGACAGGCTTGAGACGCTGGCGGCATAGCCATAGGTGGGCAGCACGTGATTGGTACCGCTGGCATAGTCGCCGACAGACTCCGGGGTCCAGGGACCGAGGAAAATCGAGCCGGCGCCCCTGAGTTTCGGCAGCAGCGCTCTGGGATTCCGGGTCTGCACAATCAAGTGCTCAGGCGCGTATTGATTGGATACCGCGGCGGCCTGATTGAGATCCTCCACCAATATGGTGCGGCTGCAGCTCAGGGCCTCCCGTGCAATGTTTGCGCGGGGCAGACTGGCAAGCTGGCGCTCAAGCGCATCCCGGGTCAGGCTTGCCAGCTTTTCACTGTCGGTGACCAGCATCACCTGTGAGTCCGGGCCGTGCTCAGCCTGAGACAGAAGATCGGCGGCAATAAATTCAGGATTGGCCGAATCATCGGCGATCACCAGCACTTCAGAGGGACCTGCCGGCATATCTATGGTGATGCGGGCGCGGCTGTCCTGGCTGAGCTGACGTTTGGCTTCCGTCACCCAGGCATTACCCGGGCCGAAGATTTTATCCACCGGCGCAATGGTCTGAGTGCCCAGCGCCAGTGCGGCAATCGCCTGAGCGCCGCCGGACAGATAGATTTCGTCCACCTGGCAGAGTCTGGCGGCGAACAGGATGGCATCATCCACATTGGGCGGCGTGATAAGCACAGTGCGGCGGCAACCGGCGATGGCGGCGGGAATGGCCAGCATCAGCACAGTTGAGATCAGCGGCGCGCTGCCACCCGGGATATACAAACCGACGCTGTCGATGGCTTCGGTTCTCAGTTCACACAGTACGCCCGGGCGGGTTTGCAGACTGACAGGCGCCGGACGCTGAGCCTGGTGAAAGGCGCGGATATTGTCAGCGGCGGCAATAATGGCCTGCTTGAGGGATGGTGCGACCCGCTCACAGGCGGCATCAATGGCGGCTTCCGTCAACTGGATCTGGCTAAGACTGACGCCATCAAATTCCTGTGCCATGGCCCTAAGGGCGTTGTCCCCCTGATCAGCCACCCGCGCTATGATGGCGCTGACCGCCTGACTCAAGCCCTGATTGGCGGTCAGCGGTGAGCGCGCCAGCACATCGGCCTGCGCTTTGGGGGAGAGTGAATTCCACAGTACTGCTTGCATACTTACCCCATCATCTTTTCAATTGGCATGACCAGAATGGAAGAGGCGCCAAGCTTGGTGAGCTCCTCCATGGTGTCCCAGAACAAATCTTCGGTGCTGACGGCGTGGATGGCGACCCGATTGCTGTCATCATTGAGCGGCAATACGGTGGGATTCTCGGCGCCGGGCAGCAGCGCCACTATCTCAGCCAGGGTCTCGGTTGGGGCATGCAGCAGAATGTATTTGCTTTCGCGGGCGCGGATAACACCGTTGATGCGGGAGAGGATTTTGTCGATCAGTGCCTGTTTGGCGTCACTTTGGGTGGTGGTTGACTGGATGATGCAGGCCATGGAGCGGAAGATCACTTCGGTTTCTTTCAGACCATTGGCTTCGAGGGTTGCGCCGGTGGACACCAGATCGCAGATCCCATCGGCCAATCCGGCCCGGGGCGCCACTTCCACTGAGCCCTTAAGCATACAGTCTTTGTAGTTGACGCCCTGCTGGTTCATGTAGCGGCGCAGCAGGTTAGGGTAGGAGGTGGCAATTCTCAGCCCTTGCAGTGAGCCGCTGCTGCCGTAATCGAACTCTGTTGGCACCGCCAGCGACAGCCGGCAGGCGCCGAAATCCAGTTGTCTGAGTTTATTGACCAGGGCGTCTTTGCCCAGAGACTGACGCTCAATCTGCTCTTCCTCCAGCACGTTCTCGCCTATGATGCCCAGATCCACCACGCCATCCATCACCAGCCCCGGAATATCATCATCGCGCACCCGGAGCAGATCGATGGGCATGTTATCGGCGTGGGCAATAAGCCGCTGTTCGTTGACAGTGAATTTGACGCCGCAGCTTTTCAGCAATTGCTGGGAGTCTTTTGATAAACGCCCGGATTTCTGAATGGCGATCCTGAGTCTGTTGCTGTTGTTCATACTGTTACCCCTGGGTTCTGTTAATTCTGTGTTTTGCCAGTGTCGGGGTATGAAAAAACCCCTGAAATTCCTTCCAGGGGTTTATGAGTGCTTGAGTGTCTCACCGCCAGAAGGAATACACCTTCGGCAGTCAGCTTCCGAAGGCTACCGCTTGTGGTGGTGATGATGGATAGCGAAGGAAACTGGTTTCATCTGGTTCACTCTCTTGTACTTAAATCTTTGTGTTATCGCGGCCGTGTGTCACGCCCGCGCTTAAATTCTGTTCAATATTTAAATTCTGTTCAATGCTGCGGGGTTGCTTTTTTGCTTTGGAGGCTTGTTGTGCAATTACCCGAGCGCTTTTTTACACTAGAGGGTTTTTATTGCGCTGGCAACCGCTAATTTGATTTGCTTGAGTTTTATTCAATTTGACTGTGTATTGGACATTTTCAGCAATCTGCTTGAGCCTGCAGGGGAAGCAGGCATAATGCCTGCCAATGTCTTTGTTAACCCCGCGGCGGCCCGTGTCTTTATCTTCAATCTCTGCCCTGGCGAACCAGGTGGAACAGGTTTTCAGCGAGTCTGGCCCCATGAGCCGGCATCATGCCGGCTATCGCCCCAGAGCCGAGCAGCGCCAGATGGCCGCAGAAATTGTCAGCTGTCTGGAGCAGGGACACAGCCTGGTGCTGGAAGCGGGCACCGGGGTGGGCAAAACCTTCGGCTATCTCATCCCGGCATTACTGTCCGGTAAATCGGTGATTGTCAGTACCGGCAGTAAAAATCTGCAGGAGCAACTGTTTTACAAGGATCTGCCGGCGCTGCTAAAGATGCTTGAACTGTCGCCCAAACGCGCACTGCTCAAGGGGCGCAATAACTATTTGTGTCAGTTGCGGCTGGCGCAGCAAATGGACAGTGTGCAAAGCCGGGATGAGGGCATCATCGATGACCTGCTGAAGATCAATCAGTGGGCGGGTACCAGTCATGATGGCGATCTGGACCTGTTGACCGCGGTTTCTGAATCGTCCGTTGCCATCGATATGGTGCGCAGCACCCGCGAAACCTGCACCGGCCAGCGCTGCGCCTTTTACAGTGAATGCCACACCCGTAAAGCCAGACTGCGCGCCATGGATGCCCGCATTATCGTGGTCAATCACCATTTGTTCTTTGCCGACAGAGTCCTGAAAGACACAGGCTTTGCCGAGCTGCTGCCACAGACGGATGTGGTGATATTTGATGAAGCACATCTGCTGCCGGATATCGCGGTCACCTATTTTGGCCAGCAATGTTCTGGCCGGGCATTGCATGAGCTGGTGTCGCAGATCTACGGGGTTTATCGCGCCGAACTGATGGATACACTTCAGCTTGGACAGTGCACACTGCGCTGCATTCAGGCGCTCAGCGACTGGCACAATGGCTTGTTCGAGCGTGGGGAGTCCGACTGGCGGGCGCTGCTGGCGGATAAATCCATGATGGCGCTGAGCTGGAAGCTGATAGCGGAGCTTGATGGACTGGCCAGCGTTATCCGCGCCCACCTGGGACGCACAGATGAACTGGATGATTGTCTGCCCAAATTGGTTGAGGCGGCTGATAAATTACGGGTGTTTTTCGAGTGTGAAAACCCCTCATCCGCCTACAGTATCGACCTTGGACATCAATTTGCGTTGCTGCGGATTTCGCCTATCAATGTTGCCCGGGAATGTGCCGCGCTGTTTGACCCCGCCAGTCGCTGGGTATTTACCTCGGCCACATTGCAGGTCAATCGCAGTGTCAAACACTTTACCGAATCCATGGGAATTGCTGATGCCAGAGCGGTGATCCTCGACAGTCCATTTGATTATCAGCGGCAGGCACTATTCTGTGTGCCCAGACACCTGCCCAATGTGATGCATCAACAGCAGATGGCGCGGCATTTGATTGAGCTGTGCACCAAAGTGGTGGATGCAGCCGATGGCCGCACGTTTATTCTGTTTACCAGCCATAGGATGATGAATCTGGTGGCGGCCGGGCTCAGGGACAAAGTTCTGCAACCGGTGCTGGTGCAGGGGCAGGGCGGCAAACAGAGTTTGCTGGATAAATTCCGCCGTTTTGGCAACGCGGTGCTGCTGGGCACCGGCAGTTTCTGGGAAGGGGTGGATGTGCGGGGCAAATTGCTCAGCTGCGTGGTGATCGATAAGCTGCCCTTCGCCTCACCCGATGACCCGCTGTATAAAGCCAGGGCCGATGCCATCACCCGCCGGGGAGGTGATCCCTTTGTAGAGCTGTCCCTGCCTCAGGCGGTGATCGCTCTGAAACAGGGCGCCGGCCGGCTTATTCGCGACGAGCGGGACAGGGGCGTGCTCATCCTGTGTGATAACCGCATTGTTAACCGCGAATATGGCGCGGCGTTTGTCTCCTCTTTGCCGCCCATGACCCGAACCCGGGATTTGCAGCGGGCGATACGTTTTTTATCGCGTCTCTAGCCATTTATGTGAGAATAGATCCAGTTAGTGCGGCACGGACCAAAGTGCTTTTCTGAGCGTGGCAGACTGGCATTCTGTTGCGGTGAATGTTACAACTTATAGACCGCAATCAATGCCTTGCCACGGATTGGATAAGGTTTTTACTGGGTCAGGGAGACAGGGATGTATTCAGATGAGATCAGATATCAGGGGACGTTAAAATACTGGTATCCGGAAAAGGGATATGGCTACATTTCGCCGCGGGATGGCAGTCAGGACGTGTTTATCTATTACTCTCAGCTAAGCCACATGAGCCGGCCCCCACAACTGGGGGACATTATTGCTTTTGAGCTGGATGATATGGGATTTCGGCCCAGAGCCATTAAAGCTGAAATTCTCGGGGTATCGCCCACCACCTTCGCCTTCGATCGACATTATTTTCGCACCTGGCTGACGGTTGACGGGCTGTTACGCCTGAGCCTTGTGCTGGTCGCTGTGCTGGCAATGTTCATGGTCATTGAACGTTGGCAACCGGCACCCCATACATCCTTCACTTCTTTTTACTCTGGCAGGGTAATCTGCTTCGATACAGCGAGGATTCAAAATCGCTGCAGTGATAATGCTGAATATGAGCAGATTAAAGGCGGCGATTGTCAGTCTGCTGTCGATATACCGCACCGGCCAAGTTGCTGACCGTGGCGATGAGACTGATTGGCAGGCAGAGTCTGTAGGCATACTGTGGTGTGAGCTGTGAGCCAATGTTTACATGATTTGAGACAAACTGTTATCCTGCCGTTACCGGGTGATGCATGAGTCCTGGGCATCCGCCCACAGATTGCCGGGCAGGAAAGGATACCTGAATTCGTTAATGTGCTGTCTGCTCAGGATGAGACGGCGGTGCGTGGACTGAATCCATGATAGATACCCTTTCGACTGAAATCGATCATCCGGAGCAACTCGCCTTTTTTCTGGCGTCGCAATCGGTACAAAAACGTTATCACGAGGCAACCGGTTGCTTCATTCTGCTGTATTCGGCCAGTACGGACGAATTTTTCCTGTCTCAATTGCTGACCGCTGCCCACTTCTGGTGTCCTAAGGCGGCGGTGGCCGGAGCCACCTCTGCCGGGGAGATCCGTCATGGTGAGACGCTGCTGGGAAAAACCATTGTCACTCTGTATTTCTTTGCCCACAGCCTGGTCAGCGTGCACACGGTGCAGTGCGAAGACGGTGAGGAGTCCTCAGCATCGGCACAATTGGTTGCCACGCTTGGCGACATACAGGATCTCAAAGGCGTATTGCTGCTCGGTAATCCCTTCAAACAGCAGTTGCCTGAAGTGCTCGCCGGTTTCGACGAGCTGATGCGTCAGTGCACTGTTTTTGGTGGCGGCGCCGGTGACTATGCCATGAGTCAGGCCTGGGTCATGGCCGGTACTCTGTGCTCCCAGACATCGCTGGTGGCGGTGGCCTTCAGCGGTGCATCATTGCATATCGAGATGCATGACGTGCTGGGATGGCGACGAATGACCCAGTCGATGCAAATAACGTCGGCACAGGCCAATGTGGTCCACACCATAGATCATCGTCCCGCCAGCGAGGTGTACCGCGAGTTTCTGGGGATCTCTGCCGATCGTCAGTTCTTTTCCAATGCTCTGGGATTTCCCATTCTGATCCGCGATGAGCGGCAGCTGGTAGCGCGGGTGCCGCTCAGTGCCGATGATGAAGGCAATCTGACTTTCCTCAGTCGTTTCAGCGCGGGAGAGGAGTTTTCCCTTGGATTTGTTCACCCTGAATTGCTCGAGCAGCAGCTGCAGGCACTGAATCAGAGGATGGTGGCATTTTCTCCTGACACTGTGCTGCTGCTGTCATGCGGTTGCCGGCGATTTGTGTTGCTGGAAGATATCCTCGATGAAACCCGCCGGTTTGAGAGCATTGCGCCGACGTTTGGATTTTATACTGTCAGTGAAATTGCCGGTGACAAAGGGCTGTTGAATCTGAGCCTGGTGGCGGTGGGCATGCGCGAAGGGGCAAAACCGGTGGCACGGCCGATACTGCCAGTGTTTGCTGAGCCCAGAGTCAGCAGCCGGGTTGATCATTTCGCCAATACTCACTCGCGTATCCTGAGGCGTTTGCTGCATTTCATTTCCGCGTTGAATCGGGAATTGGAAACCAAAAACCGGGAAATGGAAAAACTCAGTTATCTGGATGGTCTCACGGGCATCGCCAATCGGCGACGGTTTGATATGCGACTGGAAGAAGAATGGCAACGGGCTCAGCGCAGCAATCTGCCATTGAGCCTACTGATGATAGATGTGGACAGTTTCAAAGCGTTCAATGACACCTATGGTCATCTGGCCGGTGATGATTGCTTGCGGCAACTGGCCACAGAGATGGCTGCTGCCGTGAGTCGTGGGACGGATTTGGTGGCTCGTTACGGCGGTGAGGAATTTGCCGTGATCATGGCGGATACCCATGGCCGCGGTGGGATGAAGGTGGCCAGTGAAATTCAGCGCCGGGTTGCCGGATTGGCGATTCCTCACCGTGCCAGTCTGGCCGCGACAGATGTGGTCAGTGTCAGCATAGGCATCGCCTGTATGGTGCCCGGGGCGGAGCAAAGCTCGCAATTGCTGCAGGCCGCCGCAGACAGGGCGCTGTATCAGGCCAAGCGGGATGGCAGGAACAAAATTGTGCGGGACCCCGGCGCATTTGTGCCTGTGCTGGTGGCGAAAGAAACAGACACGGGCACATGAATTACTGCCCGTAACTGAGAAGCAAAAGGTTTCATTGGCAGCGTCAGGCTTTATCGCTGGTCACCAATGACCGCGATACTCTGAGGCGAGTGGGCAAGCAGCGACTAAACAGTGACTAAGGAGCACACCATGCCAACTGTATCAGGAGCGTTTGAGGTCAGTCTGAGTCCCCAGCAGGATGCGCTGGAGGCTGGCAGATACTTAATTGAGAAGTCATATCATGGTGAGTTGTGTGGTTTGGCAACCGGGCAGATGCTGTCCTGTCGCTTTGCTGACGGCTCGGCAGGTTATGTCGCACTGGAAACCTTTAATGGCCGGCTTGAAGGGCGAAGTGGCGGTTTTACCCTGTTGCACCGCGGAATGATGAGCACTGCTGACAGTCAGTTGAGTGTTGAAATTGTGCCGGGATCAGGCTCCGGCGAGCTGCAGGGCATTGAAGGACAGCTGGTCATCACCAATGAGTCGGGAAAACACAGCTATCAGCTGAATTATCAACTAACGGATCTTCAGTCCTGAGCGCAGACGCCCGGCGGCAAGTGGGGCAGGTGTCGATTTGCCTGATTAATAAGCAGCATGGCTGCCATTCCCCGGTGAAACCTGTGTTTTGTCGGCGTAAGTGGTATGATTCGGCCCCAACAGCAGGCGGCGGAGATGTCGCCTCTCATTGACCGAATTTTTAGCGAGACCCACAAGATGTCGACCATTCTGGCTTTGGATACCTGTACAGAGGCCTGCTCCGCAGCGCTTTTGTCGCAGGGAAAGGAATATACCGCATTTGAAGAAGTGCCCCGTGAACACAGTCAGCGGCTTTTGCTCATGGTCGATGGGTTGCTGGCAGAGGCGGGTATCAGCCTCAAGGAGCTGGATGTGATTGCTTACGGGCGCGGCCCGGGCAGTTTTACCGGTATCCGCATTTGCACCAGTATGACCCAGGGACTGGCTATGGGGGCTGATAAACCTGTTGTCGGTATCTCGACGTTGGCGGCAATGGCGCAAAGTGCCATCGATAACGGCGCTGCCCAGGTGGTCGCTGCGATTGACGCCAGAATGGGAGAAGTGTACTGGGCACAATATGTTGCCGAGCACGGATTGGCGAAACAGATTGGCCAGGAGCTGGTTAGTGCACCATCAGCGGTGACCTTGTCACTGGATGAAAAGCAACCTATTATCGCTTGTGGAACCGGTTTTGAGGCTTATCCGGAATTGCTCGCGCTGGCTGGTGGATTGGCGCTGGACAGCCGCAGTCGTCTGCCGGAAGCCAAACAGATGCTGAAGCTGGCGCAACAAGCTCTGGCTCAGGGGTTGCAAACTGAGGTTGATGATCTTCAACCTGTATATCTGCGTGATACAGTTGCCTGGAAAAAACTGCCGGGAAGGGAATAGCCGCAGATCTTATTGAGGGGAGTTAATCCCGATGCAAATCAGTCAGACAGGCGTACCGTTTTACTCAACTCAGAGCCGCCGCGTCGGTCGCGATACCCTGATTTTGCCTGCGGACTCAAGGCACTCCCCAACTTATCCCACCACTGCTGAGCGGCCTGCCAGTGGTGGTGATGCCCGGATTGTGTATGAGCGTCATCATCACTCGTCTCAGGGCGCCATCCGTCAGTATTTACACACTCAATTTTCCGAAAAGCGCGACTCCATCTCTGCCATGGTGGGCATAGATACCTATGCCTGACAAACCCGGTATGCCAGAAACAGGAGTCGGCGCGACCTCGTTGCCGCGTCCAGGGCGTTTTATGCTGGAGCTTATCCTGGCCTTTATTCTCATTCGCTTGCCCTACATCAGCGTTCCGTTTCAATGGCTTGAAAGCTTTTTTCATGAATTCTCCCATGCGCTGGCCACGCTAATCAGCGGCGGTGAGGTCAGTCACATCCAACTGTTTTCCAACGGGGCCGGTTATTGTTATGCCAGCGGCGGATGGCCGGTGCTGATTGGTTTTGCCGGTTATGGCGGTGCCGCGCTGTGGGGATATCTGATGTACAGCATGGCGACCCGCCCCGGATGGATTAAAGCCAGTTATGCTTTTTTAGGGACGCTGGTCGCCGGCAGTTTACTGTTATGGGCGAGGGATATACTGACCATAGTCATTTTGCTGAGCTTGTCCGCGTTGTTCTATTTGCCGTTGAAATTTGCCGCAAATCAGTGGCTGCTGATGTTACTTCGGGTGATGTCACTGATGGTCATGCTTAATGCCATGACCAGTCCGTTCGCGCTGGTGGGCCTGGAAGGCAAGGGGGATGCACAGCTGCTGGCGAATCTGACCTGGGTGCCTGGCTGGATTTGGATTGCCCTGTGGTTGCTGGCCAGTGCACTGGCGCTGTTAATGACCTGGCGACGGGTTGAAGCCGCTGCAGGTGAAAAAGTGTAACCGAAGTTTGTCAGCTGTTGTCATGTTGTTGTTTGTTGGTATGTTGTGGTCAGTTCCAGTCGATACTGAAGAGTTTTGAGTAGCGACCCTAACTTCAACGGAGTGACCAATGAAAAAATCCCTTTGCCTTTTACTCACCGCCGCACTGGCAAGTACTGCTGCCCTGGCTCAGCCATCACTCTCAGAGGTCGTGGCCAGCGAATTCCGTCAGCCTGACAATGTGAAACGCGATCTCTATCGCCATCCTGCTGAAACCCTGAATTTTCTGGGATTGCAGCCGGATCAGACGGTGATTGAGCTCTGGCCGGGAGGCAGTGCCTGGTATGCTGAAATCATTGCGCCTTATCTGGCGTCATCCGGTCATTATGTGGCGGCGAACTTCAACGTCAACAAACCCGAGAGTGAAAAGGGGGCACGCTTTTACCGCGATGCAGGGCTGAAATTCAGCCAGTGGCTGGCGTCCAACCGGGACAAGCTGGGAAACAGGGCTTCCGAGGTCGTACTTGATCCGCCGGCTCATTTGACGCTCGGACCGGATGCCAGTGCCGATATGGTGCTGACTTTTCGTAACTTGCACAACTGGGCGTCCAACGGACAGCTTGATGCTGTGTTCGGCGCCGCCTTTGCGGTGCTGAAGCCGGGCGGGATATTGGGCGTAGTGGAGCACAGAGCCGCACCCGGTATGACCATTGAATCCGGTTATATGGATGAGACACAAATGATTGCTGCGGCGCAACAAGCCGGTTTTGTGCTGGAAGCAAAATCAGAGATTAACGCCAACCCCAAAGACACTAAAGATTACGAGAAAGGTGTGTGGACCCTGCCACCGCGCCTGGCCCTGGGCGAGCAGGATAAAGCCCGCTATCTGGGCATTGGCGAAAGTGATCGGATGACTCTCAAATTTGTGAAAAAAGCGGACTAGCGCAAAGAAAAAAATCAGGGGATATGACAGTCTTGCCGCCGGTTGTATTTCGCCCGGAATACACCGGCGGCGAGCGTTTTCTCGTCAAAAATGGAGATGAATGATGGCAGTTGCCGTAAGCCCTGTGTCTTTTGAGTTACCTCATACACGACTGGCAGGTTTGCGGTTTGGTGAGTCTGACAAACCGCTGGTTCTTGCGCTGCATGGCTGGCTGGACAATGCCATGAGTTTTGCGCCGTTGGCCCGTCATCTTGAAGGTTGGCAGATACTCGCGGTGGAGTGGCCTGGTCATGGACTGTCAGACCACAGACCGGGCTCAACCCCACTTTACTGGGCCGATTATCTGCTTGATTTGCATTGTTTGCTCAGGGAGCTGCAACATCAACAGATGACAGTGCAGGCGGTACTTGGCCATTCGCTCGGTGGCTTGGTTGCCTCTGCTTACGCGGCATTGTATCCGCAGAATGTCAGGCAACTGATCCTGATTGAAGCCATGGGGCCATTGTTTGAGTCTGTCGGGCAACTTCGCAGCCGGCTGATTAACAGCCTGGATACCCATGCCACTCCCTCGAAAACCGTTCCCCGTTACGCTGAACTGCAAACGGTTATCCGGGCAAGACGGCAATTGACCGGTCTGGATGAGAGGTTTTGTCGGCTGATCATTGAGCGCAATATGCAGGAAACTGAGGCTGGTGTTGGCTGGCGAACCGATCCGCGTCTGCGGCTGGACTCACCGTTGAGATTGACGTTTGAACAGGTCGATGCGCTGATGACTCAGGTGGAAAGTCCGGCGCTGTTGTTAATGGGGCGCCAGGGATATCAGCAGCTGCACCGGGCGAAACCGTTAATGGACAAATGGTACAGGAATGCGTCTGTGCGCCTTCTGGATGGGGATCATCACCTTCATATGGGCAATGCTGCGGCAGTTGCACAGGTCATCAACGAGTTTTTGGTCTGAGTGTGACGAGCCAGTCTAGGCAAATACCGACTTTTATGTGATGATGGTCAAAATTTTAAACGGGCGTATGATTTTCGTGCGCTCATGAAGAATAACAATCTGATTTGTAAATTATTCAGTGTGTTTGTGTCACTTGCTGGACACACAGATAACAACCTCACAGAGGTTGTCAGCACTGCTTTGGGTACCTAGGAGAAATTTGTGGACCAGCCCTGGATTAAACATTTACCTGCCGGCGTATCTTCGACTGTGAATGTCGATCAGTATTCCTCTTTGCTGGACATGTTTGAGCAATCTGTTGCCAAATATGCCGATCAGCCAGCCTTTATCAATATGGGCGCGACCATTACATACCGTAAGCTGGAAGAGCGCAGCCGTGCTTTTGCGGCTTATTTGCAGAACGAACTGAAACTGCAAAAAGGCGACCGTGTCGCCATCATGATGCCGAACCTGCTGCAGTATCCTATCGCTTTGTTTGGTGTACTGCGCGCCGGTTGTGTGGTGGTAAATGTCAACCCCCTGTACACCCCGCGTGAGCTTAAGCATCAGTTGAATGACTCGGGTGCCAAGGCGATTGTGGTGGTATCCAATTTTGCCCGTACTTTGGAAGAAGTCGTCGATGAAACACCGGTCAAGAGCGTTATTTTGACCGGACTTGGTGATTTGCTCAGCCCGCCAAAGCGTACTCTGGTTAACTTTGTGGTGAAGTACATCAAGAAGCTGGTGCCCAAATATCACCTGCCACAGGCGATTTCCATGCGTCAGGCGCTGTCTAAAGGCCGCCGTCTGCAGTACGTAAAGCATGAAATCAGCAGGGATGATCTGGCATTTTTGCAATATACCGGCGGCACTACCGGCGTGTCCAAAGGCGCCATGCTGTGTCATGGCAATGTGGTGGCCAACGTATTGCAGGCCGATGCGGCTTATTCTCCGGCACTCAGCAATGGCAAAGAGTTTGTGGTAACTGCCTTGCCGCTGTATCACATTTTTGCGCTGACAGTGAACTGCCTGTTGTTTCTGCACAAAGGTGCCCGAAACCTGTTGATCACCAATCCCCGGGATATTCCTGCCTTTGTCGGCGAGCTGAAGAAGTATCCAGTTACTGCACTGACCGGCGTTAATACCCTATTTAATGCACTGGTAAACAACCCTGATTTTGTCAATCTGGATTTCTCTACACTGAAGTTCTCCATCGGTGGCGGCATGGCTGTGCAACGTGCTGTGGCAGACAAATGGCAGAGCCTGACCGGTACCCGATTGCTTGAAGGCTATGGCCTGACTGAAGCCTCGCCACTGGTAACCTGCTGTCCATATGATCTGGATGGTTACAATGGTTCCATTGGTTTCCCTGCTCCTGGCACCGACATGCAGGTACGTGACGATGACGGCAAGGTATTGCCTCAGGGCGAAGTGGGTGAGTTGATGGCCAAAGGTCCTCAGGTGATGAAAGGATACTGGCAGCGTCCCGAGGAAACGGCGAAGGTCATAGACAAAGATGGCTGGCTGAGTACCGGTGACATTGGTTATATGGATGAGAAAGGCTTCTTCTATATTGTTGAT
This sequence comes from Shewanella sp. GXUN23E, assembly GCF_050865035.1. Classification (NCBI taxonomy): domain Bacteria; kingdom Pseudomonadati; phylum Pseudomonadota; class Gammaproteobacteria; order Alteromonadales; family Shewanellaceae; genus Shewanella; species Shewanella sp. GXUN23E. Next base: position 63,198 of record NZ_JBOZWP010000020.1, read on the forward strand.
CGCAAGAAAGACATGATTCTGGTCTCAGGTTTCAACGTCTTCCCCAACGAGGTGGAGGAAGTTGTGGCCCTGCATCCTAAAGTACTGGAAGTGGCTGCCGTTGGGGTGCCCCATGAAGTCAGTGGTGAGCTGGTGAAGATTTTCGTGGTCGCCAAAGACAAATCTTTGACCGAAGAAGCTATTATCAAGCATTGTCGGCATCATTTGACGGGCTATAAAGTTCCCAAGCTGGTAGAATTCCGGGATGAATTGCCAAAGACCAATGTGGGCAAGATCCTGCGCCGGGAACTTCGAGGCGAAGTGAAACGTGCATAATCTCCCAAAAGCCGGCTGTCAGCCGGCTTTTTGTTGGTAAAGCGATGCGTGTTGCGCACTTTGGAGAAAAGTTTGATCGCGTTTCAATATATAGATAATCAGGCGGCACTGGACGCTCTGGTAGCCCAATACAATGAGGCTGAACTGTTGGTGTTGGATACTGAATTTGTCCGCACCCGTACTTATTACGCCAGACTGGGGCTTATTCAGGCCTATGATGGCAAACATCTGGCTTTGATTGACCCGTTGGCCGTGAACGACCTCAGCGGTTTCTGGGCGTTACTGACCAATCCTGCCATTACCAAATTGGTCCATTCCTGCAGTGAAGATCTTGAAGTCTTTGCCAATTACGGCAAGTGTCAGCCAGCCCCGCTGTTTGACAGTCAGATTGCTGCGGCTCTGTGTGGCTGGGGCCATGGTCTTGGTTATGCCAAGCTGGTCGAGCAGCAGTTAAGTATCAGTCTCGACAAAGGGGAATCCCGTACTGATTGGCTCAAACGCCCGCTGAGTGCAGCTCAGTTGCAGTATGCTGCCAACGATGTGTATTACCTGTATCAGCTGTATCCGGCATTGAAAGCTGAGGTAGAGCGACAGGGACGCATGGATTGGGTGCTGGAAGAAGGGGCTCGCTTAACGGCCGGAAGGTTGGATAGGCCTTGTGGTGACATGGCCTATCTTAAGGTAAAGAATGCCTTTCAACTGACGCCAAAACAGCTGGCAATACTTAAGGTGCTGGCAAAATGGCGCCTGGAAAAGGCATTGAGCCGCGATCTGGCACTGGGATTTGTTATCAAGGATCATGGCCTGATCGCATTGTGCCGCAAGCCTCCCCAGAATATCGGGCAACTGATGCGAATGAATGAATTGACTGAGCAGGAAAAGCGCATTCACGGTAAAGAGTTGCTGGAGGTGATGGTAACGGCGGATGTGAATAATCCTCCTCCGGCCGTCGATGTGTTGGCTTTGCGACCCGGATACAAGGCGTCGTTCAAGGTGGTTAAAGCGCTGCTGACCGCTATTTGCGATACTCATCAGGTGCCGGAGGAGTTGCTGGCTTCCAAACGCCATATCCATGATTTTTTACAATGGCACCTGGATGCACAACAAGGTGACTTACCTTTGCTGCTGACCGGTTGGCGCGGCGCGCTGGCGGCGATCCCACTGCAGACACTGGAATTATCGATTTAATAAAAAAGCGCCCTGAGGGGCGCTTTTTTTATGCTTTTTCCGGCAGTGTAATATTTAACTCAAGTACCGACAGGTTATCGTCATTTTGATCCAGCTGTACAGTGACCTGATCTTCTTCAATGGCCACATACTTACGGATCACCTCGATGATCTCCTGTTTCATCTGCGGAAAATAGTCTGGCGCGCCACGCTCGCTGCGCTGATGCGCCACGATAATCTGCAGTCTTTCCTTCGCAGTTGCCGCAGTAGCGGGCTTTTTATTGCTTCTGAAATAATCGAGTAAAGACATAAGTTAGCTGCCAAATATCCTTTTTAAAAAGCCCTTTTTCTCTTCTGTTACAAAGCGAAGGGGAACGTCATCACCCAACAGACGGCTTACCGTATCTTCATAAGCCTGACCTGCATCACTCTCTTTGTCCAGAATTACCGGCACCCCGGCGTTGGAGGCTTTGAGCACCGCTTGGGATTCAGGGATCACGCCCAGCAATTTGATGGCGAGGATCTCCTCAACATCGCCCACGCTGAGCATTTCGCCGGTTTTCACCCGGGTTGGGGAGTAACGGGTCAGCAGCAGATATTCGCGGATAGGCTCCAGATTCTGCTCGGCGCGTCGTGACTTGCTTTGCAGCATACCGAGAATACGATCTGAATCCCGGACTGAGCTGACTTCCGGGTTGGTGGTGACGATGGCGGTATCGGCAAAATAAAGCGCCATCATAGCGCCGGTTTCAATTCCGGCGGGGGAGTCACAAAGGATATATTCAAAACCGGCTGTCGCTAAATCATCCAGAACCTTGCCAACGCCTTCCTTGGTCAGCGCGTCTTTGTCACGGGTTTGTGAGGCTGGCAAAATGTACAGATTGTCACAACGCTTATCTTTGATCAGTGCCTGATTAAGATTCGCTTCGCCATTGATAACATTGACAAAGTCGTAGACCACGCGGCGCTCACACCCCATGATCAAATCGAGGTTGCGCAAGCCGATGTCAAAGTCAATGACGACAGTTTTGTGTCCTTTTTGCGCCAGTCCGGTGGCAATGGCAGCGCTTGACGTGGTTTTGCCCACGCCACCTTTGCCTGAGGTGACCACAATGATATGTGCCATGTATATTATCCCTTTGCTGCCCAGTTACAGGGGCAGTGTTTCGAATACCAACGAATCGCCGTCGAGGCGAATACAACCGCTTGTTGAGTCAGTGTGCTGCGTAAGGTTTTCCGACAACCAATACTGGCCCGCAATCGAGACCAGTTCAGCTTCGAGTTTTCGGGCCAGAATGACGGCATGACGATTGCCTTTGGCTCCGGCCATGGCTTTGCCCCTGAGCGCACCGAAAATATGAATATTGCCGTCGGCAATGACTTCTGCACCGTTGCCGACATTGCCAAAGATGATCAAATCACTGTTTTGCGCATAGATCTGCTGACCTGATCGAATATTTTGTTTCAGAATTCGGGTTTCCGATGGCGGCGGTGGTGGCGTCACCATGGTTTTTCCCGTCTTCAATAACGCCAGCCCCGCTTCACGAATTTGCTTGGCGAGGATATCGTTGGCGCCTGTAAATCCCAGCAGTATCAGTTGCTGTTGTTTCATGATCTGCTTTATGGCCGGAATATCGAGTTCAACAGCCTCAACGCCGGACAGATTGATCACCAACGGCGCACCGAGAAAAAACTGAGGGGCCTGAGAGATTTTTGCCGCCAATTCGGTGGCGAAGATATCCAAATCGGTACTGTAAAGGTGCAGCACGGATAATGTGAAAGACGCGCCTTTCAACTCAAGACTTGGGGTTGCCATCCCAGCTTACATCTCCAGAAAAAACTCAGTCGAATTGCCGAGTTGCATTATAATTTATGGTGTTCATGTTATAGTGTGGCCTTTGTACTGGCAAGATTTGATAACCCGGAAATTTGGACAATTATGCTGTGTGCCGTATATAAAAGCAGTCGTAAGGCCGACACCTATCTGTTCGTGAATAAACGTGATTGTTTCGATGAAGTGCCCAAGCCTCTTATGGAGATGTTTGGCACACCCCAATTGGTGATGGTTTTCCCCATTGCCCAGCGTCAGCATCTGGGAATGGCTGATATCCGTAAGGTGAAAAGTGAGTTGGCAGAGAACGGATTTTACCTGCAATTGCCACCACCACCGGAGAATCTGTTGAAAACCCATCGACAGGAGTTGGGGCTGGAAGACTGACTCTACTGAGGGAACGTACCGCAATGAAAAGGGATTTTATCGCGTTCAGTGGCCTGTTACTGGCTGTGCACTTCACTGTCTTAGCTGATGATGCGCAGTCAGGTTTGACTCCGGTAATACCGGAACGACCAGAATTTGGGCAATATCTGGCCCGTTTGCAGCAACAAGCCACCCCGCTGGGATTTGAACCTCAATGGCTTTCACAGCAGTTTGCCGATGTGAAACGTTTCAAAAAAGCCTCGCCGGTGTCATCGTCATCCGATAATCAATCCGCCCGGACTCTCGAAGATTTTTTACCCAATCGTTTTAGCCAATCTGAAATTGATGCTGCCACCAAGGTATTGCAGCAGCATGATGCTTTGCTGCAGCAGTTGCAGCAGCAATATGGTATCCAACCACGTTTTCTGGTGGCTTTCTGGGCGGTTGCCGGTGGGCTTTCCAAAGCCGACAATGCATATCCCTTATTGTCAGTCACCAGTTCATTGGCCTATGAGGGGGAGTTGGCTGAGGATGAGGTGATCGCAGCACTGCAATTATTGCAAAACGAGCAGTTTGACGAGCGTGGTCTGGTTGCGCAACGGGATGCGAGCATCGCCGGTTCAGGCTTTTCGCCCAGTCAGCTGATTCGCTATGGAAAAGATGGTGACGGTGATGGTGTTATCGATCATCAGCATTCTGTTGCTGATATTCTGGCGTCTTATGCCTATTTTCTCAGTAAGCATGGATGGAGCGACGGGCAAATATGGGGACGTCAGGTCACTGTTCCGGCGAATTTCTCCGGCCAATCGGGCATAGAGTATAAGGCGGATTTTGAATACTGGCAGAATGCCGGGATCAGACGTTTTAATGGTGAAGATTTACCTCGCCGGGCTGATATCCAGGCATCTTTATTGCAGCCTGACGGGCGAAAAGGCCGTGCTTATCTGGTGTATGATAATTATCGCGCTTTACTGGCCTGGCAAAATGATCACTATTTCGCATTGTCTGTCAGCTATTTGTCTGAACGAATTAAAGCCAGCCACAGGTAATCCGAAGCGCCTCAGTCCTGCATTGATAAGATTCTCTCCGGTCAATCCCGTGAGTTTTGGTGTAGAATAGCGCCGTTTTCAACGTTACTCCGGTAAAATAAGAGTCTTATGTCCTTCTGGAAAGAAAAAACGCTGGCCCAACTCAGTGAAACTGAATGGGAAAGCCTGTGTGATGGCTGCGGAAAATGTTGCCTCAACAAGCTCATCGATGACGATACTGAAGAGTTGTACTACACCAACGCCGCCTGTCAGCTGTTGGATCGTCATGATTGTCGCTGTACTCACTATGAATCAAGGTTCCGTCATGTTCCCCAATGCACCCGGGTAACGGCTGACAATATCGGTGAATTGACCTGGTTGCCTGATTCCTGTGCTTATAAGCGGTTGCATGAGGGCAGGGCACTGCCTTCCTGGCATCCACTGCTCACCGGCTCTCAGGAAGCGATGCATGCAGCCGGTATGAGCGTTCAGGGTAAAGTGGTATGTGAGTCTACCGTTAAGGACATTGAAGATCATATCGTCCTGTGGCCGTTGAAAGATATCGATTAAAACCGTACTGGCCGGATGAAAAAGCCCACATTAATGTGGGCTTTTTGCTGTTTGTGCCTCAAGCATCGCTTAGTTTGAGGTTTTGCGCATGATGGGTAACACAAAGACTGCAGCCACAAACAGATAAGTGCTGAAGGCAAACTGCATCCATTGAGTCATGGAAAAACCAAACATACTCCAGACTTCGTCACTGCAAAGTCCCGTTGGCATAAACACCTGTGGCAGCCACTCGTGCATCGGCATCCACTGCGGGAAATCCGGCATGAAATCACAGGTCGCAAAGGGAGAGGGATCGGCCTGGATGTGATACAGCTCTGTGGCCAGAGACAGCCCCCAGCCGGCACTGACTATCCACAGCAGTAATGCGACGAAACGCAGTGCGCTGCGGGGCGCGAGGCTGCCCAACAAACCTGCCAGCAGAATGCCAAGTACAGCAACCCGTTGATAAACGCACATCACACATGGGTTTAAGTGCAGGCCATATTGAAAGAAAAGAGCAGTGGCTTCCAGCCCCAACGCGGTGGTGGCGAGTAAATACCAGGCTGGGCGGGAATGGGCAAATCCGGTAAGTCCTGTCACGGGGAACTCCTGATCCTGTTAAAAAAAACGCCCGCATTGGCGGGCGTTTCAGGACTTTACTCAAGTCACGTATTTACGTCAACTGTGATCAGTGAGTCACCGCATTGGCAGCCGCTTCCGCGACAGTGTGGTGGTTCAACAGGCCGGTATCATAGAAATACTGAGTCATTTCCGTCAGGAAACCGGTTTCAATCGTCAGCAGGCCAACAACAGACAGTACGATGGTATACGGCAATGCCATCCAAACCATGCGGCCGTAGGACAGACGAATAAGCGGAGCCAGAGCTGAGGTCAGCAGGAACAGGAACGCGGCCTGTCCGTTTGGTGTGGCAACAGAAGGCAGGTTAGTACCTGTGTTGATCGCCACGGCCAGCATATCGAACTGATCACGGGTGATTTGGCCATCCAGCAGGGCTGCTTTAACTTCGTTGATGTAAACCGTGCCCACGAACACGTTGTCAGACACCATGGACAACAGACCATTGGCGATAAAGAAGATCACCAGCTGGATGTTGCCTTCGAAGTCCAGTGCCCACTGGATAACAGGAGCAAACAGTTTCTGGTCGATGATGACCGCCACAACGGCAAAGAATACCGCCAGCAGTGCGGTAAATGGCAGTGCTTCCTCAAAGGCTTTACCCAGTGCGTGCTCATCGGTAATGCCGTTGAAGGCAGTACACAGAATGATAACGGTCAAACCAATCAGACCAACAGAAGCCAGATGCAGTGCCAGACCCAGGATCAGCCACACGCCAACCAGTGCCTGAATGATCAGTTTCACTTTATCTTTATTGGTACGGCGGGCATCTTCATGAGCGTCGTAGTCACACAGGATTTGACGAACTGATTCAGGCAGTTGTGCGCCATAGCCGAAGATTTTGAACTTCTCGACCAGGAAACAGGTGGCGATACCGGCCAGAAACACAGGCACGGTGACAGGCGACATGCGGATAGCAAATTCAGCGAATTGCCAGTTGGCCTGAGCGGCAATGATCAGGTTTTGTGGCTCGCCTACCATGGTGCACACACCACCCAGTGCAGTACCTACACCGGAATGCATCAGCAGGTTGCGCAGGAAGCCGCGGAACGCTTCCAGCTCTTCAGTGTTCAGCTGGGACTGGCCATCAGAAGTGTGGTCATGGTCTGCGCCGAAATCTTTACCTGAGGCTACCTTGTGATAGATAGCATAGAAGCCAACAGCCACCGCGATGATAACAGCGATTACTGTCAGTGCATCCAGGAATGCAGACAGGAAAGCTGAGGCGCCACAGAACATCAGGGATACGGCCAACTTGGAACGTACCTTGGTGATCATTTTGGTGAAACCAAACAGCAGCAGCTGTTTCATGAAGTAAATACCGGCCACCATAAATACCAGCAGCAGCAATACTTCAAGGTTGGCTTCAATTTCGTGCAGCACCATGCTTGGGCTGGTCATGCCGATAATGACGGCTTCTATGGCCAACAAACCGCCTGGTTGCAGGGGATAACATTTCAGCGCCATCGCCAGGGTGAAGATAAACTCGATAACCAATACCCATCCGGCAACGAATGGATTGATATAGAAGAGTATCGGGTTAATAACTAAGAACGACAGTATTGCGATTTTGTACCACTTGGGTGAGTTACCCAAGAAGTTACCAATAAACGCCTGACTCATTGTCAAAGGCATGGCACCCTCTCTAAAACAAAAAGAATGTTAAGTGTTGTTTGTGATAATGTTGCGCGCTGAACGGCGGGCAAAAGTGTATCCTAACCTTACCGTTATTGTCATGGCTTAGCGATCGCTAAATATAAAAAAGCGGAGCTGCACGGCAAAATCCACATTGGACTATATTCGTTTGTTCCATATTTAACCAAGAAAACCCCTTTAACTTTTGATCTTAATCCCGATTTTACGCCAGTGGTTTTCATTTTTTGTCCATCTGGTATGATGAGTGCCCTCCATATAAATATGCATAACCATTGGATAAACGGCTGATGATCATCAATGCCAAAGGACCTGCCAGCTTTGCTGAGAAATATATAGTTCAATCTATTTGGGAAAACAAATTCCCACCAGGGTCCATTTTACCCGCCGAGCGGGAACTGTCCGAGTTGATTGGGGTAACCCGGACAACATTGCGCGAAGTACTTCAGCGTTTGGCCCGTGATGGCTGGTTGACCATCCAACACGGCAAACCAACCCGGGTCAATAATTTCTGGGAAACATCCGGGCTGAATATTCTCGAGACGATTGCGGACTTGAATCCTGAGGGGTTCCCCGAGCTGGTGGATCAGCTGCTGTCGGCCCGCACCAATATCAGTGCCATTTATTTCCGCGGCGCGTTGAGACACAGTCCGCAGGTGGTACTGGATACTCTGGCGGAAATCCACCAGATGGAAGATACCGCTGACGCGTATGCCGACTTTGATTACCATTTGCATCACAAGCTGGCATTTTCCTCCGGTAACCCGCTGTATGTATTGATCCTCAATGGATTCAAGGGATTGTACAGTCGAGTGGGGCGTTACTATTTTACCAGTGCAGACGCCCGGGCATTGGCGCTGGACTTCTACCTGAAACTGGAAGTTCTGGCAAAGTCCGGCGATTACGAGCAGGTACCGGTGCTGATGCGTAACTACGGAATCGATTCGGGCAAGATGTGGCTGCAATTGCGTGATGCCATGCCTGCTGATATCGCTCAGGACAACAGCTGAGTCGTTATAAGATGAGAACACCGCCCTAAGGCGGTGTTTTTTTTAGGCTTCTTTGGCTGGTGTAGAGATCGGGCAGGTGGCCAGTTCAATCACACTGCCATCTTCACACTCCTGCTCCAGCGTGACATCAAATCCCCACAGGCGATGCAGGTGCCTCAATACTTCTGAATGGCTGTCTGCCAGAGGAATATGATTGATGGGGACATATCTCAGGGTCAGCGATCGGTCGCCGGATACATCGACATTGTAAACCTGAATATTGGGTTCCAGATTTGACAGATTATATTGCTGAGACAACATATGACGGATATTTCGATATCCCTGATCATCATGGATAGCGCTTATCTCCAGGTAGCTTCTGCTGTCGTCATCCAATATTCCGAATAGCTTGAACTGGCGGATGATATTGGGGGACAGGTACTGACTGATAAAGCTCTCATCCTTAAAGTTCTGCATGGCAAAATGCAGTGTTTTGAGCCAGTCGCTGCCGGCGATATCGGGGAACCAGGCTTTGTCCTCTTCTGTTGGATTTTCGCAGATGCGGCGAATATCCATGAACATGTTGAATCCCAGCGCATAGGGATTGATACCGCTGTAGTATCGGCTGTTGTATGCGGGCTGCGCTACAACACTGGTGTGGCTTTGCAGAAACTCCAGCATAAATCTGTCGGTGACTTTGCCTTCATCATAGAGGTGATTGAGTATGGTGTAATGCCAGAATGTTGCCCACCCTTCATTCATCACCTGGGTTTGTTTCTGCGGGTAGAAGTACTGCGCCATCTTCCGGACTATGCGGATGATCTCACGTTGCCATGGTTCCAGCAGCGGCGCGTGTTTCTCAATGAAATAGAGAATGTTTTCCTGGGGTTCTGGCGGGAACCGTTTTTTCTTTTTTTGCTGATCTTGCTGCTGGCTGCGGGGGATGGTACGCCACAGATCATTGACCTGTGTTTGCAGATACGCTTCTCGTTCCTTCTGGCGGATTTGCTCTTCACGGAACGATATTTCCACCGGCCGCTTATAGCGATCAACACCATAATTCATCAGGGCATGACAGGAGTCTATGATATCTTCCACCTGCCTTGCACCGTGGAGCTCTTCACATTCAGCGATGTAATTTTTGGCAAATACCAGATAGTCGATAATTGAGCTGGCATCTGTCCATGTCTTAAATAAATAGTTATTTTTGAAGAAGCTATTGTGACCATAGCAGGCGTGAGCCATCACCAGAGCCTGCATGGTGACCGTATTTTCTTCCATCAGATAGGCAATACAGGGATTGGAGTTAATTACAATCTCATAAGCCAGTCCCATCTGACCACGCTTATAGCTTTGTTCTGTTTCAATGAAACGTTTGCCGAACGACCAGTGGGTATAGCCAATCGGCATACCTATTCCGGCGTAGGCATCCATCATCTGTTCGGCGGTGATCACTTCTATCTGATTGGGATAGGCGTCAAGGCCATAATGCAGGGCTACCCGTTCGATTTCGGCCTGATATTGCTGCAGTAATTCGAAACTCCAGTCTGGCCCGTCGCTCAAAGGTTGTTGTTTGCGTTTCCCCATAAAGAACCTCCTTACACCGCCTGTTTTTTGAATAATTCCCTGAATACCGGATAGATATCTTCTGCCTGGCGTATGTGTTGTACGGCTATGTTGTCATATCTCTGTTGGAGGGCTTCGTATTCGCGCCACAGGGTCTGGTGGGCGCGGTTGGTTATCTCGATATAGCTGAAGTAACGGACAACCGGCAGTATTTGCTTGGTGAGAATATTGCCGCAATTGGGCGAATCATCTGCCCAGTTATCGCCGTCGGATGCCTGTGCGGCATAAATGTTCCATTCATCGGCGGGGTAACGCTCTCTTTGAATGTCATGCATCATCTTGAGTGCACTGGATACTATAGTGCCCCCGGTTTCCTGGGAGTAAAAGAACTCATGTTCATCCACTTCCTTGGCTTGCGTATGGTGGCGGATGTAGACCACTTCGAGATTTTTGTAGGTGCGGGTAAGGAACAGGTACAGCAGGATATAGAAGCGTTTGGCCATATCTTTGGTGGCCTGATCCATCGAGCCCGAGACGTCCATCAAACAGAACATTACTGCCTGACTGGTTGGTACTTCGCGTTTGGCAAAGTTATTGAATTTCAGATCAAAGGTGTCAATAAAGGGAACTTTGTCGATTTTGTGTCTGAGCTCCTCGATCTGCTGGCGCAACGCCAGAATTTCCTCCGCATTGGCACCCGGGGTGTTTTCCAATTCAGCCAGTTGGTTTTCCAGCTCTCTGAGGGTCTTCTTTTTTCCGGCCGTCATAGCAATACGGCGCGCCTGAGATGAACGCAATGAACGAACAATATTCATATTGGTGGGTACGCCATCCGTGGTATATCCGGCACGGTAGGTCTGGTATTCCACCAATTTGTTCAGACGATTTTTCTGCAGGTTGGGCAGTTCAAGATCTTCAAACAGCAGCTCAAGGTATTCATCTTTGGAAATTTGAAACACAAAATCGTCCTGACCCTCGCCAGAGTCAGAAGCATCTCCCTGACCACCACCCTGACCACCGCCCTGGGGGGGCCGTTCAATTTTATCGCCACGGGAAAACTTATCATTCCCTGGATGAATACGTTGGCGTATACCCCCACGTCCCTGATGAAACAGGGGTTCACTGATATCCCTGGTGGGGATGGATATCTGCTCGCCTTTGTCGACATCGGTTACGCTGCGACGGGTTACTGCATCACTGACAGCCTTTTTAATCTGCTGCTTGTATCGATTGAGAAAACGCTGACGATTGACCGTGCTCTTTCCTTTGGCATTCAACCGCCTGTCAATAAAGTTAGCCATACGCACCTCCCACAGGAAAGGTGGGGGCATCAGCCCCCACAGTGTTCGGACGATTAAGAGGACTTACGAACTCTTAAATACCACTCGGACAGCAGACGCACCTGTTTCTTGGTGTAGCCTTTCTCCATCATGCGGTTAACGAAGTCATCGTGTTTGCGTTGATCTTCAGTTGAGGTTTTGGCATTGAAGGAAATCACCGGCAACAGATCTTCCGTGTTGGAGAACATCTTTTTCTCTATCACAGTGCGCAGTTTTTCATAACTGGTCCACAGTGGATTATTTCCTTCATTGTTGGCTCTGGCACGCAGTACGAAGTTAACGATTTCATTACGGAAATCCTTCGGGTTACTGATACCGGCGGGCTTTTCAATTTTTTCCAATTCACCATTCAATGCCGCCCGGTCAAACAGTTGACCGGTTTCCGGATCGCGATATTCCTGATCCTGGATCCAGAAGTCAGCATAGGTGACATACCGGTCAAAGATATTCTGACCGTACTCTGAATAGGATTCCAGATAAGCGGTCTGGATCTCTTTGCCGATGAATTCCACATACTTGGGAATGAGATATCCTTTCAGAAACTCGAGATAGCGCTCGGCTGTTTCATTGGGGAATTGTTCCTGTTCAATCTGCCGCTCCAGCACGTAGAACAAATGCACCGGGTTGGCGGCAATTTCTGAGTGATCAAAGTTGAATACTCTGGAGAGGATCTTGAACGCGAAGCGGGTCGACAGTCCCTGCATCCCTTCATCGACACCGGCATAATCCCGGTATTCCTGATAAGACTTGGCTTTGGGATCGGTATCTTTCAGGCTTTCGCCATCATAGACCCGCATTTTTGAGTAGATTGAGGAGTTTTCCGGCGCTTTGATGCGCGACAGTACTGAAAACTGTGCCAGTGTTTCCAGTGTGCCGGGGGCACAGGGAGCTTTGGACAATTCAGAGTTCTGCAACAGCTTCTGATAAATCTGCATCTCCTCGGACACCCGCAAACAATAAGGCACTTTGACGATGTAAACCCTGTCGAGGAAGGCTTCATTGTTTTTGTTGTTGCGGAAACTGGACCACTCTGATTCGTTGGAATGCGCCAGAATAATACCATTGTAGGGCAGGGCCGACAGGCCCTCGGTACCGTTATAGTTGCCTTCCTGAGTTGCCGTTAGCAGTGGATGCAGTACCTTGATTGGTGCCTTGAACATCTCCACAAATTCCATCAACCCCTGGTTGGCCCGACACAGTGCTCCGGAATAAGCGTAGGCATCGGCATCGTCCTGGGCGAAATGCTCCAGTTTGCGGATGTCCACTTTACCAACCAGTGATGAGATATCCTGATTGTTGTCGTCACCGGGCTCGGTTTTGGCAACGGCCAGTTGATCCAGCACAGAAGGATAAACCTTCACGACCTTGAAGCGACTGATATCACCACCAAACTCATGCAGGCGTTTTACCGCCCAGGGCGACATGATGGAGCGCAGATAACGGGAAGGAATTTTGTATTCCTGTTCCAGCACCTTGCCGTCTTCATCAACATCGAACAGACAGAAGGGATGATCGTTGACCGGGCTTCTGACGCCGTCTGCACTGAGGATGTATATAGGCACTTTCTGCATCAATGCCTTGAGTTTTTCGGCCAGCGAAGACTTACCCCCACCTACCGGCCCCAGTAGATAGAGTATCTGTTTGGACTCTTCCAGCCCCTGAGCAGAGTGCTTCAGGTAGGATACGATTTGCTCAATGGCTTCTTCCATGCCAAAGAAATCGGCAAAGGCAGGGTATCTGGAAATTAATCGGTTGGAGAATATCCGGCTCAGAACCGGGTCTTTTGAGGTGTCGATGACTTTGGGTTGACCTATGGCCATCAGCAAGCGTTCGGCGGCAGACACGTAGGCGCTGCGATCCTGCTTACAGATGTCAAGAAACTCCTGCAGGGTGTATTCCTCATCAAGCTTCTTTTCATAGCGTTGTTGGTAATGCTCAAATATGCTCATATCGCCCCCTGAAACGCCGTTCAAATTGTTGAGGTTGGCAGGTTAAAATCTGCTCACCTGTGAGTAAGCATAGCGCCAAGAATCCGGGGGATGCAAAAAAAGTTTATAAAAAACAATAAGAAATAGTTGCAAAAGCAACAGTTGCACTTGTGTTTCTATACATCTGCGGGCAATAAAAAAGGAGCCATTGAGGCTCCTTTGTCCAAGACAGTGAATGTCTTAGGCGGCAAAATTGGCGTTAACAAAGTCCCAGTTTACCAGCTGCCAGAAATTGGCCAGGTAATCAGGACGCAGGTTGCGATAGTCGATATAGTAGGCGTGTTCCCACAGATCCACGGTCAGCAGTGGCGTAACGCCAGCCTCAGTCAGCGGGGTCGCAGCATTGCTGGTGTTGACGATATCCAGTGAACCGTCGGCTTTCTTCACCAACCAGGTCCAGGAGCTGCCGAAGTTGTTAACGGCACTGTCGTTGAATTTGGCTTTGAATGCTTCGAATGAGCCGAAAGCGGCATTGATGGCATCGGCGATAGCGCCTGTTGGCTCACCACCGGCTTTAGGCGCCAGACAGTGCCAATAGAAGGTGTGATTCCATACCTGGGCTGCATTGTTGAAGATGCCGCCGGTAGAGGATTTCACGATCTCTTCCAGAGATTTACCTTCCAGATCAGTACCTTCAATGAGACCATTCAGCTTTACCACATAGGTATTGTGGTGCTTGCCATAGTGATATTCCAGAGTTTCCTGGGAAATATGGGGTTCCAGAGCGTTCATTGCATAAGGTAATGCTGGTAATTCGAAAGCCATTTGCTTCTCTCCATGGATGTCATTGTCTTTAAACAGACTTACTCACTGTGGGCTATTGTACTGATAAATTATGTGAAGTGAATCATTGTTTGGCTGTTTGCGCAGATCGCCATCATCGAAAAATCCGTACATAACATAACCCTACAAACATTGTGTTTTGTTATGACGATTGCTGAAGTACAATGAAGCTCACAACACTATGTGTGATCGCTAGGATACATAATGGAAACAGTAGACAAGATTAAGCAGCAAATTGCTGAAAACCCAATCATCCTCTATATGAAGGGCTCTCCAAAGCTGCCCAGCTGTGGTTTTTCCTCTCAGGCGGCCCAGATTATGATCAATATCGGTGAGCAGTTTGCCTATGTTGATATCCTGCAAAACCCTGACATCCGCGCTGAACTGCCTAAGTTTGCCAACTGGCCGACTTTTCCTCAGTTGTGGGTTGAAGGTGAACTGGTTGGTGGCTGTGACATCATGGTTGAAATGTACCAGCAGGGTGAACTGCAGACACTGGTCAAAGAAGTGGCTGCCAAGTACAAAAGCGAAGAAGCGTAATTTACCTGTTGCCTGAATTTAAAAGCCCTGCCAATGCAGGGCTTTTTTGTGGTTGGACATCGTTCTGGCACGGCCAGCATCCTTGCCGCGCCGATTCAGTCAATATCAGTGAGAGGAGGCATCTTGTTTGGATTGGGCCAGTTCAGCTTTGATATGAGCCGGTGTGGCAGGCAGCACCAGGTTAAGGATGATGGCCACTACACCACACAGGCTGATACCTTGCAGGCTGAAAGAGCCGATACCAAATGCCATGCCACCAATTCCAAATACCAGCGTGACACCAACAATACACAGGTTGCGTGGTTCGCCGAGGTCGACATTGTTGCGAATCAGCGAGTTTAGACCGACAGCTGCAATAGAGCCAAACAGCAAACACATGATGCCGCCCATTACAGGCACGGGAATGGTTTGCATCAGCGCGCCCAACTTGCCGACAAAGGCCATCAGAATGGCGGTGATAGCAGTCCAGGTCATGATGCTGGGATTGAAGTTACGGGTCAGGCTGACGGCGCCGGTGACTTCTGAGTAAGTGGTATTTGGCGGACCGCCAAAAGCAGCTGCCGCGATAGTCGCAACGCCGTCACCGGCCAGCGTACGGTGCAGTCCGGGCTTTTTGAAATAATCTTTACCTGTCACATTAGAAATCGCCAGAATGTCGCCAATATGCTCAACGGCAGGGGCAATGGCAACCGGGATCATGAACATAATAGCTTGCCAGTGGAATTCCGGTGCAACGAAATTCGGCATCGCCAGCCAGGGAGCCTGTTCAACTTTGGTGAAATCAACAATACCGAAGATAAGACTCAGACCGTAGCCAACCAGAATACCGCCAAGGATAGGCATCAGTTTGAGCAGGCCTTTGGCCCAGATCGCGATGGCAATGGTGGTCAGCAGTGAGGCCAGAGAAATGATAAGCGCGGTATCCGGATCGACCAGGACAGCGCTGCCATCGCCGGTTTTACCCAGTGCCATATTTACCGCCATGGGTGCCAGCCCCAGGCCGATGATGATGATCACCGGGCCAACAACAACAGGAGGCAAAAGACGGTGAATAAAACCGGTACCCCGGATTTTCACCATGGCGCCGAGCATCAGATACATCACGCCGGCAGCCATCAATCCGCCCATGGTGGCAGGAATGCCCCAGGTCTGCACGCCATAAAGGATCGGGGCGATAAAGGCGAAGGAGGATGCCAGGAAGATAGGCACCTGTCGTTTGGTGATAAACTGAAACAGCAAGGTACCTATACCTGCGGTAAACAGTGCAACACTGGTGTCGAGTCCGGTGATAAGTGGCATTAATACCAGCGCACCGAAGGCGACGAACAGCATTTGAGCACCCTGAAGGGGCAGCGTCAGTCGGGACATTGTTTTTCTCTTTTTTTGTTGGGCCAAAATCTTCCTATATTAACATGTGGATATTCCCCCGGCGCGCTGCTTGATCACATAACTTGGTGCAGATTAACGATTTTTTTAACGTAAGCTGAGATGCCTTGAATAACCGCATGAACCGGTTGCTCATCGGTTGCAAACTGAGCTGACTCGCCATCCTGCCCAAGTGTGGTACACTCAGGCATCTTTAATGTCGGTTAATCCATTCCCAATCAATGTTTAAACACATTTTCCTGCTAATGACGCTGGTTCTGGCCCTGATGGGCAATTCGGCTTTTGCTGTTGAAGTTAAAGGGCTGGATCAGGCCAGTGTACCGGTTGCGTCCCGTTCTGTGGCGGACAAAAATGCCGCGCTCAAAGCCGCACTTGCTGCGGTCGTTGTCAAAAATACCGGGGATGAAACGGTACTGCAAAATCCGGTGATTGCGGCGCAACTTAATAATCCTGATGCTTTTCTGGTGCAATTTGGTTATGAAGATCAGGAAGGGCAGCTCTATCTGAAAGGTCAGTTTGATGAGCGGCGCGTGGTTCAGCTGTTGCGGCAGGCTCAGGTTCCTGTGTGGGGCAAGCAGCGACCTTTGGTGCTGGTGTGGCTGGCGACTCAGGACGCACAGCAACAGCGAACTCTGTTGTCAGATGCATCCATGTCTGACATCCGTAAACTGTTCAAACAGGATGCTGACGCGCAGGGACTGCCGCTGCTGTTCCCGCTGATGGATCTGGATGACATGATGCAGGTCAGTGAGGCCGATGTGCGTGGTAATTTCCCGTCGGCAATTTATCAGGCGTCGACCCGCTATCATGCTGATTATTTTGCACTTGCCAGTATTCAGCCGCTGGTTGACGGGCGGCAGAGTTATCGTTTTTACCTGTATCCAATGAAACAGGACGAGACCATGTGGCGTCCGTTGCTGCAACTGGAGCAAACGGTTAGTGCTGATGGTGATGCTGTGGCGGATATGGTGACAGGCCTCAGCCAGTACTTTGTCAGCCAATATGCTGTCACCGACTCCGGCGCCGGGGAGCTGGTTGATGTTACATTCGATGGCATTGATTCCATGACCAGGTTAACCGCGCTGGAAACTTATGTCGCTCAGTTGGCCGTCGCCCGCAGCGCAGTAATAGCCAGTATTCAGGGGAACAGAGTGACCTTCAGATTTACCCTGTATGGCACTCCCGAAGATCTGGCCCGGCAACTGGGGCTGGAATCCCGACTTCAGCGTATTGATACCACTGTGACGGCAGATCTGGCATCGCCACGTGTGCCATCTGCGGTGACAAGCATGGAATATCACTGGCAATAAGCTAAAAAGCGGGCAAAAGCACTGCTTGCAGTACGTCGGCTTTTACCTGGGCGTGGCGCCCGTGATACACTGGCGCCAATTATGCTCTGTTTACGATATTGAGAAATACCTGAGTGACTCAAAACTCACCTCTGCAATTGTCCTTGCCTGTTCATCTGCCGGATGATGAAACCTTTCAGAGTTATTATCCAGCAGCCGGGAACGATCAGTTAATTCAGAAACTTCAGTCCAGTGCATCCGGTGAGGCTGAGCAACCTCTGTATTTATGGGGTCCCGGAAAATCAGGCCGTACACATCTATTACACGCCGCCTGCGCGCGTGCCAATGATCTTGAGCGTCGAAGCTTTTACATTCCTCTTGGGATCCACGCCAGTATTTCTCCGGCATTACTCGAGGGGCTTGAACAGGTCGATTTGGTCTGTATTGATGACATAGACGCCATTGCCGGTCATCCCTTATGGGAAGAAGCGATTTTCGATCTCTACAACCGTATGGCGGAGCACAAACGGGGGAGTCTGGTCGTCAGTGCCAGCAGCGCACCGGCTGAGGCGGGATTCTTACTGCCGGATCTGGAGTCCCGTATGCAATGGGGGCTTATCTATCAACTGCATCCGATGGAAGATGATGAAAAATTGGTCGCCTTGCAACGCAGAGCCGCGATGCGGGGATTGCAGTTGCCGGAGGATGTTGGCCGATTTCTGCTGAACCGTATGGCTAGAGACATGCGGACATTGTTTGATGTGCTGGACAGGCTGGATAAAGCCTCGATGATCCATCAACGCAAATTGACCATTCCTTTCGTAAAAGAAATGCTCAGACTCTAGAAGCGGAATTGATTGCGCCGGACTGTTGAACAGTCCGGCGTTTCTTTACCCCTTGATTCGATTGTTGTTATCTTCGCAGTCGCGCTGTGTCACTGATTGCATATCGATTGAACAAATCGTTTGAAAAACAGCTTGTTGAATGCACTTGGTGGGAAAAGTACTTTACAGGCAACTGTCAGCTGAGTACTATGCATCTCGTTCGGAGGGGTGGCAGAGTGGTTGAATGCACCGGTCTTGAAAACCGGCGTGGGTTAATAGCTCACCCAGGGTTCAAATCCCTGCTCCTCCGCCATATTCAAAAAGGCCCGCTACGTTAGTAGCGGGCCTTTTGCTTTGTGCCAAAACACACAGGACGATTTTCTCTGCATTGATTCAACTGCAGCCAATCACCAGTGCAAATTCTGCGATTTCCTGCAGGCTCTGCCCACGTGCACAGCCATAGCTTTTTGTGTGGCTCCTCGTCTTGGTACTGTTCACACCTGCTCTGTACCTGAGTTGGTATTAATCACCGTCCATACCTCTGCAGGTCACCAAAATCGAATGGGGCCGCTGGCTTTCTTATTCCAATTCCACTAATAGTTCGATCAATTCAGAGTGTGTCAGGGATTCTGATCCAACGCACTTGATACTGTGCTCAGCCGTATTGACATCGCATCACTATGACTTCGCCGACTCACAAGCCACATGGACGCGGCGAATGTCATTAACGCACGACTGTATGGATGCAGGAGGTAGAGCAATGCAGGAGCAGTTGCCGCGGGACCGGTTAATGACCCTGTCTCAAGCGCATTGAACTCCCGTTGAAACAGATCAACTATTAAATGAAATGGGTATTAATATCATATTGTTTTAGCCCTTAAGCTTTGTCGGCTGGCTGACTCTGGGCTCTTTGGGCATAGTCAAAGCCCGCTCGGCAATAATATTGCGCTGAATTTCATTGCTGCCACCATAGATGGTGTCGGCCCTTGAAAACAGAAACAGTGCCTGCAGTCGATTCAGTTCATAGGGGGCTTCACTGATCTGCAGGCCATCGGGCCCCATCACATCCATCGCCAGCTTGCCAAGTTTGGCATGCCAGGTTGACCAATGCAGTTTGTATACCATAGCCTCCGGGGGCAGGGACCCGTTGCGGGTATTGCTCAGCATCCGTAAGGCATGATGACGCATGATGGTCAGGCCACACCAGGCATCTGCGAGGCGACTGCGAATATCCGGTTCCGACGCGGCGCCATTGCGTTTGGCCAGGGCCATTATCTCGTTCAGTTCATTACGAAACTGCATTTGCTGTCCAAGGGTCGATACGCCACGCTCAAACCCCAGCAAGGTCATGGCTATCTGCCAGCCATCCCCGGGCTTGCCGATAATGTTGCCGGCATCGGTACGTGCATCATCAAAAAACACTTCATTGAACTCACTGGTGCCGGTCAGCTGCGTGATGGGGCGAATATCTACACCCGGCTGATCCAATGGAATAAGCAGCATAGACAAACCATGGTGGCCCTTGGAGAGCGGCTCTGTGCGTACCAGCGCAAAGCACCAGTCAGACTCGTGAGCCAGCGAGGTCCAGACCTTTTGACCTGTGACATGCCAGCGCTGAGCCTGGGGTTCCAAATATGCCCTGGTGGCGACATTTGCCAGATCTGAGCCAGCGCCGGGCTCAGAATAACCCTGACACCAATATTCAGTACCTGTCAGAATGCCGGGCAGGAAGCGCCGCTGCTGTTCAGCCGTGCCGCAGGCCATCAGCGTCGGACCCAGCAGGCCTATGCCAATATGTCCCATCAGACCCGGGCCACCGGCCCTGGCATATTCTTCGTGAAAAATAACCTGCTGACTGATACTCAGCCCGCGGCCGCCAAATTCCGCGGGCCAGCCGACACACAGCCATCCGGCCTGTGCCAGATGTTGCTCCCAGCGCTTACGCTCCAGAGGAAAGCTATGTTCATCACCCGGGCCGCCACGATATTTCAACACCTGAAATTCACCGCTTAGATGCAGTCCCAGCCATTGGGCTATCTCATCGCGAAACAGTTCATCTTCTTTGGAAAAGGTCAGTTTCATCAGCGTTATGCTCCCTGTTGAGCGCAAGCGTTATCAAGCAGGTAACCGGCGATTCGGCTGCGGTGCAACGCCGGCGAACCCAGCATCTGCTTGCTGGTTTGGGCCCGTTTGAGGTAAAGATGAATGTCGTACTCCCAGGTGAAACCCACGCCACCGTGCAGCTGCAGCGCTTCCTGGGCACACAGACTGAAGGTTTCTGAGCAGGTGGATTTTGCCAGTGACGATGCCAGTTGCAGCGTGGTATTGCTTTCGGTGCCTTCACGCCAGCCATCGGCGATACAGGCTGCGTAATACAGTGCCGATATGGCGGATTCCACCTCCAGTTTCATGTCTGCCGCCCGGTGTTTTACCGCCTGAAAAGAGGCGATCGCGCGGCCAAACTGGTGTCTGTCTTTGATATATTCAAGCGTCATCTGCAAACATTGTGCGGCGCCGCCGGTTTGCTCCGCCGCCAGTGCAATGCGGGCCAGCGCCAATATTGACTCCAGTGCTGCCGCCTGGCATGGCTGCTGTCCCAGACAGGCAGACAATGGCAGGTGAACTTTGTCGGCGCAGATTGTCGCCAGGCTGCGGGTTTGGTCGAGTGAAGGCGTCCAGCGGGTTTTAACCCCCTGAGTGTCCGGGGGCACGATGAACAGCTGCAGCGCGTCGGTATTGCCGTCGCGGGCTGCCAGAATCAGCAGATCACTGGCATGTCCGCCGATCACCTGCTGCCATTGACCCGACAGGACATAGCCTTCAGCGGTACGGATAAAACGAGCCTGTACGCTGGCTGCTCCCCATTGTCGATTCCCCAGACTGTCAGCTGAAAGCCAGCCCAATGTCGCGGTATGTTGTCCGGATGCAAGCAGTGGCAGCCATTGTGCTTGTTGCTCTGGCAGGGCGCAGTGCAGCAGGGCATTGGTTGCCAGGGCCTGAGAGGCAAACAGGGGAGAGCAACACAGATAGCGCCCCATTTGCTCCATGATGATGGCCTGCTCGACAAATCCCAGCCCCAGTCCACCATAGGTCTCAGGGATGGTCAGCGCAGGCCAGCACATCTCATCAGCAATTTTTTGCCAGTCACTGCCGATGAAACCTGCGGGCAGCGCCATCGCTTCTCTAATTCGTGCAGAAGGGCTGAGGGCTTGCAGGAAGGTGTCGGCCACATCCCGAATCATCAATTGTTCCTGAGTAAAGGCAAACTCCATAATCTGGCTCCGGCGACAAATATGCTGTCAGTGTGCCCGGATGACTGATAAGGATAATCGGCCGGATGGACGATAGCTGGATTGGCGTATTTCTGTGCGAACAAACTAGTTTTCAAAAAAATCGGTTTACAGACAGAACGCCTCTGGGTAATATGCGCCTCGTTCGGAGGGGTGGCAGAGTGGTTGAATGCACCGGTCTTGAAAACCGGCGTGGGTTAATAGCTCACCCAGGGTTCAAATCCCTGCTCCTCCGCCATATTCAGAAAGGCCCGCTACGCAAGTAGCGGGCCTTTTGCTTTTCAGGTCAAAAAAGGAATGGCGGGGAATTACTGACTACAGTGTCGGCTTGCTTGCCTTTTGCGAGCCCATTGTCTCTCACTTTATTGCTGCCTGATTAGTTGCCGGCAAAGCGTCAGATTTAAAGCATCAAAGCCTGTCACTGCACCTTGTCGCGAAAAAATGCTGAAGTAATCCAATGGATAACATGTAAGTGCTTGTCCCTGTTTGATGAAATGTGGTCTGTCGTCGAAGGTCACCATTGACGACTCTCTCGGCCTGCGATCCTTCCTGTTTGCATTTTGCGTAAGGGGTTTATCTGCTTAACCAGGTATGCTTCCACCTTGGTCACTGCAGAATGTTCCTGTGAGACGCGCCTGCCAAATTCCCCCCCTTGATCCGCTTGCGGGGACATAACCGCTAATCTCTCACTGCTTGCTTGTCGATGACATCGGGCTGCTTTGTGGTGCGGTAACGCTGATGCGCAGTAACGAAGGATTGCCATGGTCTCTTGCATGAAATGAAATTTGACGCTGTAATGCGCGTGAAATTTAATCGGTTGCACTGCGGGTAAAGATAAATGTGGGATAGCTTACATTCGCTGTAATACGCTTGCGATATATTCGTCTAAGTAAGCTATCGTGATGAATTAATTGTTCTTTATCTATCACACATGCAGATGATTCTGCCCAATTGAGTCTGTTACCCCTGAGTGAGTTGACTCGCGGGCCCGAAAATTCTCCCTGTGCCTTATTTTCCTTTTGTTAAAATCGGGTAATACTTCGGGAGTCAGTGTCGTTACAGCGGGTAATAAACCTTTTTAAAAGAGCGGGTGCAGACTTGTTTGAGAGGGGGGTCCTGCAGGCAGGTTAATGGCCTAAAGCGCTTTTAATTCACTGACTTGTGTTTTAAATTCCGCTTTTCCAACAGGTGTTTCTGGGCTAAATTAGCCGGGCTGCTGACTGGCGTCAAAACTCAAAGAATAAAGAATGGGAAGGGAAGAAGTTGATTTCTGTTTATCTGGTCGATGATCACGAGTTGGTAAGGACGGGGATCCGCCGGATCCTCGAAGATGAGCGTGGGATAAAAGTCGTGGGTGAAGCCGGCGACGGTGAAACCGCCGTGCAATGGAGTCGGCAGAATGAAGCTGACGTGATCCTGATGGACATGAATATGCCCGGTATCGGTGGTCTTGAAGCGACAAGAAAGATTTTGAGGTATCAGCCGCATGCCCGCATTATCGTGTTAACCGTGCATTCTGAGGATCCATTCCCAACTAAAGTGATGCAGGCGGGGGCTTCCGGCTATTTGACCAAAGGCGCCAAACCGCCTGAGGTGCTGCAGGCAATCAGGCAGGTGGCCCATGGGCAACGCTATCTGTCTCCCGAGATAGCCCAGCAAATGGCGTTGAGTCAGTTCAACCATACCGATGAAAATCCATTTAAATCGCTGTCTGAGCGTGAGCTGCAGATCATGATGATGATCACCAACGGCGAGAAAGTGAATGACATTTCCGAGCAGTTGAACCTCAGTCCCAAGACTGTCAATAGTTACCGTTATCGGTTGTTCAGTAAACTGGGGATCAGCGGCGATGTTGAGCTGACCCGTTTGGCTATTCGTTATAAGATGCTGGACACAGGTCAATTCTGATAGTTTTGGTGTCCCGGTGGTTATGCCGTCTTCCTTTAATGCCAGCGATTTTCTAAAAACAGTTCCAACCAGTCCCGGTGTCTATCGTATGTACGATAGCGCCGGTGAAGTCATTTATGTGGGTAAGGCGAAGGATCTGCGCAAGCGGCTGTCGTCTTATTTCCGCAAGAATTTGCCCAATGTCAAAACCCAGGCGCTGGTGTCTCATATCACCAATGTAGATGTCACGCTGACGCACAGCGAAACTGATGCGTTAATCCTGGAAAACGACTACATCAAGCGGTATCTGCCAAAATATAATGTGCTGCTCAGGGATGATAAGTCTTATCCCTATATTCTGCTGAGTGACCACAGACATCCCAGGCTTGCCTATCATCGCGGTGCCAAGCGCGACAAAGGCCAGTATTTTGGTCCTTATCCCAATGGTGGTGCGGTGCGGGAAAGTCTGCATTTGATGCAGAAACTGTTTCCCATTCGTCAATGTACCGATCTCTATTACAAATCCCGCTCCCGTCCCTGTCTGCAATATCAGATTGGTCGTTGCAGTGCACCCTGTGTGGGAAAAATCAGTGATGAGGAGTATCTGCAACAGGTCAGACTGGCATCATTGTTTCTTAAGGGCAAAGACAAGCAAGTAATAGCGACGCTGGTCAGTAAGATGGAACAAGCGGCAGAGGCCATGGCTTATGAGCGGGCAGCGGCGTATCGGGATCAAATCATGGCGCTGCGGCGTGTGGCTGAGCAGAATGAAATTGCCGGTAACACCGAAGATCTGGACGTGGTTGGGGTTCACTACGCTTCCGGCATGGCATGTTTTCATCTGCTGTTTATCCGGGATGGCAAGATTTTCGGCTCACGCAGCTACTACCCGAAAATTCCGGCTCAGACAGAGCTTGAGGAAATTTTGCATGCATTCATGCTGCAGTTTTATCTGAATGATCAGGTGCAACGCACCATCCCCAAAGAAATCATCGTCAGTCATGGGTTTGATGATATTCATGAGTTGGAAGCGGCCATCAATCAGGCTCTTGGGCGCAAAGTCGAGATCAAAACCCGGGTGCGGGGCGAACGCGCAGCCTACTTACGCCTGGCGGTAACCAACGCCAGTAATGCGGTGGCCAGTCACCTGTCCCATCGCAATACGATAACGCAGCGATTTGTTGCATTGGAGGAGGCGCTTGAGCTTTCCATGCCGGTGACCCGCATGGAGTGTTTTGATATCAGTCATACCATGGGGGAGAGCACGGTGGCCTCCTGCGTGGTGTTTAATCGGGAAGGTCCGGATAAAGCTGAGTATCGCCGCTACAACATCACAGGGATCACAGGTGGTGACGATTATGCTGCCATGAAACAGGCGATTAGCAGAAGATTTGATAAGGTCACGGAAGACTCAAAAATTCCGGATTTGCTGTTTATCGACGGTGGTTTAGGGCAACTGCGAATGGCTCAGGCGGTGGTGGATGAGAAGTTTGCCCGGCTTGAGCGTGCGCCACAATTGATCGGTGTCGCCAAGGGCGAAAGTCGGAAACCCGGGCTGGAAACCCTGATTTGGGGGGACAGTGAGCAGGAGTTTGCGCTGGAAGATGATTCGCCTGCATTGCACCTTATTCAGCATATCCGTGATGAATCGCATCGGTTTGCCATTACCGGTCATCGCAATAAAAGGCAAAAGACCCGCAACACCTCCAGTCTTGAGTCCATCCCCGGAATTGGCCCCAAACGTCGTCGGGCGTTATTACAATTTCTGGGGGGATTGCAAGAAGTTAAGAGTGCCAGTGTGGCTGAATTGGCGAAAGTGCCGGGAATTAGCATAGAAATGGCCCAAACAATCCATGATGCGTTGCGGGGGTAAGAAATTTCAGGCAAGATTGGCGCTGCTTTTGACGAATTGGTTTCAACATGCCCTTTAATGTACCCATCGCCCTGACTTTATTTAGGGTTGTCTTATTGCCTGTTTTTGTTGTCTTTTTCTTTTTGCCATACAGCTGGGCACCGTTTGCTTCGGCATTTGTTTTCTGGTTGGCAGCAATCACGGATGCGCTCGATGGGTATTTGGCCAGAAGGTTGGGGCAATCCACCCGCTTTGGGGCATTTCTGGACCCGGTAGCAGACAAAGTGATGGTGGCCGCCGCATTGGTGCTGCTGGTACAGGATTACAACACCATTTGGCTGACACTGCCTGCACTGTTCATGATTGGCCGTGAGATTGTGATTTCCGCGCTGCGTGAGTGGATGGCGGAGATGGGTAAACGCGGCGTGGTCGCTGTGTCCTGGATTGGTAAATACAAAACAGCGGCGCAGATGCTGGCCATTATCGGGCTGCTGTGGAAACCCAATGAGTGGATGATTAATCTGGCATTTGTGCTGTTGTATATTGCAGCGATTCTCACTTTCTGGTCGATGCTCAGCTACATTATGAGCGCCTGGAAAGATCTGACTGCTGAAGAGCGTCCCTGAGCTTAGTTTCGTATAACCAATGTTGATGGCCAATCTGCATATCCCCGACATGAATTGACTTCAGTCGGGGATTTTTATTTGTGCTCAATCTGCCTGAAACCGGGTGCCTGACCGGTGACTCTCGGGGATACTTTGTCAATGATGCGTGGGAGTGTGGGAGTAAGGTGCTGCCTCGGTATTACTGACGCCATTAGCTGGATTTTATGACAGATCTTCCTGGCATCCCCATCGCTATTACGACAGACAGTGCTGACAGCAATACTTCTGTGGTCTTAACTTGCTGAGATTTATCTCTGAGGCGAACTTCATGCACCTCACTGCGGCGCATATTTCTTTAATACCATTTCAGCCCGGCACATGTGTCTGAGCTCCTATGCCAGGACGTGGCGTCAGTGAGGGGGCGAGTGAACAGTGCTGAAGGTGAGTTGGGGGCATAAGCAGCGTTATGGACGGCGCGGAGATGATATATTTGGTCGGGATATTTACCTCCCAGGTCTTGTATCCAATTGTTTCGCCTGTAATATCCCTGTACTCAAATGTATGGTTTTGTGTTGTTGGCAGCCTTAAATATGGGCGTTGCGATCTTTATTTAATCACATGAGTGGTAGGGTTAAAGTTTTCTGTTGACGCAGTGCTTAAATCCGTTAAAGTATGCCCCGTTCCCAACGACAAGGCGCTGACCAAGGCGGCTGTCACAGCACGGAGCGAACTGAGAAGTTAGCTTGATTGCAGTTGGTGAACAATGTGATGCGACATTAGCTCAGTTGGTAGAGCGATACCTTGCCAAGGTATAGGTCATCGGTTCGAACCCGATATGTCGCTCCAAATTTTGAAGTGGCGCGATGGCAGAATGGCTATGCTGCGGATTGCAAATCCGTCGATCTCGGTTCGACTCCGGGTCGCGCCTCCACTTCAGCAGATTATAAAGGCGACATTAGCTCAGTTGGTAGAGCGATACCTTGCCAAGGTATAGGTCATCGGTTCGAACCCGATATGTCGCTCCAATCTCTGGTGTTTCACACCGTTCAATTAAAGTGGCGCGATGGCAGAATGGCTATGCTGCGGATTGCAAATCCGTCGATCTCGGTTCGACTCCGGGTCGCGCCTCCACTTTAAGTCAGCTCTCATCTTTGCACTGAAATAAATCATAAAATAGATGCAGTCAGCTCACCAGTTGAGGATGACATGTCTTTGTATCAAAAGTGTTTATTTCAATTCCCTGAAGCCACCAGTCCGTACCTGTAGGTTTGTTGGTGCACAATTGCTCGACTGAGCAGCCAACCCGGCATATTCGCTGGCGCCGGTATTAATTTCCAGTATGATTTGCGCCTCCTGCCTGAACTGAAAAGCATTGTCCTCATGGATTACGCTAATTCAGACTATGCCAGGGATGCCGGTAACTATGCTGTGATACCTGCTCGAGAGCCGCTATCGCACGACTGAAAGGATTGAACGCAGGTCCGCAATTAACTGTTGGTACAACCCTACGAGAAATAACATGAATAAACTCCTTATCTTAATGACCGGTCTAATCAGTCTGCTGGGCTTTGGTGCTCAGGCCAAACCCATTGCCCTGCTTGGCGCAATGGATGTCGAAATTGAAGGATTGCTGCCCAAAATGCAGGGGCTGCAAACCCATAAACTGGCAGCCAATACCTACTACACTGGCACCATCAATGGCAAATCCGTGGTTGTGGCTCGCTCCGGTGTGGGTAAAGTCAATGCGGCGGTGACGACCCATACGTTGATCAGCCGCTTTGAGGTCGACAAAATTATTTTCACCGGTATTGCAGGGGCGGCAAGTTCAACGCTTAACGTCGCTGATGTGGTGGTGTCTGACGATCTTATTCAGCACGATGTTGATTTAACGGTATTTGGCTCGCCCAAAGGTTTGCTCGATGGTTATGACAACCGGGCGTTCCGTTCAGATGAAGCGTTGCAACAACTGGCCATCGCCGCTGCCCGTAAAGTGGTCGGTGATAAGCGGGTACACACAGGAACGGTTGTTACCGGCGATCAGTTTATTGCCGACAAAGCTGTCGTTGCAGGTTTGCAGCAGGAATTCAATGCGATGGCCGTTGAGATGGAAGGGGCTGCAGTGGCTCAGGTCGCGGATATGTATCAGGTACCTGTCGTTGTAATCCGTACCATTTCGGACAAAGCGGATGGCAGTGCACATCTCTCCTACGAAGAAGCCAAATCGGCAACTGCCCACAATTCCGTGGCGATCGTGCTGGAGATGCTCCAATCACTGTAAGTCAGCCGACAGAAAAGCGCCTCAGGGCGCTTTTTTAATATCCGAATTCACCCCATGCATGCGGGTTGGTCACAGGTGTTAATGCTGATGCTGCAACTTTTTAATGTCAGTAATAGCTGGTGTTGCTGTTGTGGTGTGTTGTGCGCCTGATGATAGTAGACTGTACAGAATTAACAGGTGTTCGCACTTTGTATCTATAACATATTGATTGTCATCATTTTTAAGAATTTTTGTCACCGGTTGGTCATGTGACATTACTTAAATGAGCGCGCCTATAGGCAAATCGTTTATTTAAGTAGGAAGTCATGAAATTCAAATTCGCCTTATCTTGTGTAGTGCTTTCCATGCTGTCGGCCTGTGGCAGCGACAATGACAACCGTCATCCGCCTGTCAGTGGCGAGGCAACTTATGTGTTTGCCGTCCTGCCGGATACCCAAAAATACGCCAGATATACACCGGAGCGTTTTGTCGCCCAGACTCAATGGATTGCCGATAACTATCAGCAACACAATATTGTGTTCACCATGCACCTTGGCGATGTGGTTGATCAGGCCCGGGAAGAGATTGAGTGGCAACATGCCAAAGATGCCATGATGTTGCTGCAAAGTAATCCGCAAACGCCTTATAGCATCCTCGCCGGAAACCATGACGTGATGGCATATCACAATGGCGGAATCGACAGTGATTATGATGATGGCCGTGAAAGTCATGAGCCGTTTTTGAAGCACTTTCCTGTCTCCCTGCAGGATGATTTTCCGTCGTTTGGCGGCGCTGATCCCACAGGTTTCAACACCTGGCACCTGGTGCAGGGGGGCGAGCGCCAGTATCTGGTGATGGCACTGGACTGGCGGGTGTCGGATGCGACGCTGGCCTGGGCAAAAACGGTGCTTGCCAGTCACAGTGATGTGCCCACGATTCTGACGACTCACCAGCTGCTGAATGTCGACAGTGACGGAGAAACTGCCATTTTTACTGATCACGGCAGTCGCTTGTGGCAGGAGCTTATTGCCAGCCACGATCAAATCTTTCTGACTTTTAACGGGCATCATCATGGTGAGGCCAAGATGACGGCCAAAAACAACTTCGGACGGGATGTGCATCTTATCCTGACAGATTATCAGTCAGGATTCTGGGGTGGTAACGGCATGATGCAGACCGTCACCTTTGATGAAGACAATGACAGTCTCAGGTTCCGCTCTTTCTCTCCCTGGGTTGAAGCCATTCCCGAGGCTGATCGCCTGCCGCAGGATGAAGCCGAGCGTTGGGTGTTTGAGTTGCCGCTGGATTTTGACAGCAGATTCGAAAACCTGAATCAGGGGAGCCATGAGCAGCTGGAAGGGAATATCGAGGGTACTCTGGCCTACTGGCGATTTGATGATTCCGGTAAAGTGACTGCGCCCGGAGCACTGGGCGATGTGGTCTTCAAAGATCTGTCCGGTAACGGTAACAATCTGGCATTGACCATGAAACCGGGGACAGATGATACCCGGCCTTTAAAGGACTTTGTTTCATTTGAACAGCAGGCGCCGGATTACGGGTATGCCGATGGTTTTATCCGGTTTAACGGTGGCAAGGTGCAGGGGGGGTATTATCTGCAGTCCCGGGCACCGGTGTCCCGCGTGGCTGATCACAATGCTGGCGTACTGCCTCAATATACGGTGGAGATGGTGGTCAGAGTCGGTGATAACTGGACGCCGCAGAACAATGCCTGGGCCAGTGTGTTTTCCCATCAGCCGAGCACCACTGAGGTGTGCCAATTCCATCAGCTGAGCTGCCGTGGTGGCGATCAGTCAGTGGGGCTGAACACTTCAAGTCTGAATGAGTTCCAATGGCTCGGGCTTGCCCGTAACGGCGTTAATGTCAGTCATTGGTCGTGGGAAGTCGACAAGGCTCACTGGTATCACATTGCGGTGGTGAACGACGGCAATGTCAGCACTCTGTATGTGGATGGTTCACTGGTAATGCGCACCGCCGAAAAGGCGCAGCCGGGTTTGCTGACCATTCCGGGGCAACCCTGGAATATCGGTGCGGCCAGTTGGGATGGTGAGATATCTACCTTATTCAGCGGTGATATCGCCGAGATCCGCGTTCATGGTCAGGCGCTGCCCAGGGAGTTGTGGTTGCTTTAATGAAGTATCCCATCCGGATTGACAAAAAAGCGCCCCAGGGCGCTTTTTTCAGTTATTGATCAGCTGCTTTAGCGCCGGAGCCGGTTTAAAGCTGGGCTGGTTGTAGCCATCGATTTCAATGACATCGCCCGTGCGGGGATTGCGACCTGTTCTGGGCAGATGGTATCTCAGTTCAAACGTGCCGAATTGTGGCAGATAAATTTTTTCACCCTCGGCCAACGCCCTGTGCAGTTGCTGCAATATGGCATCCAGCAAAGGTTTGGTTTGCGCTTCTGTGATGGCGAGTTTACCTGCCATGGCCTGCGCCAGCTGTTTCTTGTTCATAGCCGTATACTTCGCAAAAACGGCAATTTATAGCAGGAAGACAGACTCCTGCCCACCCATGGTGAATTGATTGCGCAAGAATGCCGCGCATTGTCGCATGATTGACCGGATAACAGGTCAGACCCGCACCAAATTCACCTCTGTGTGTTTTGTGAGCAGTGATGCCGTCTGCCATACTAGGGGCTGTCACCTGCGCATTATGCAAGGACAACTTATTACCCGGTTGGATAATCGCGGAGCACATGTATGAGGTGTTTGGGTCTGATTTTGATGGTGTGGCTGAGCAGCATGCAGGTATCAGCCGATGATTCACAGGCTCTTGATAATTTTGAACGTCATTTGCGATTGCTGTCATTGGCAGACGACAGCGGTCGATTTCTTGCTTATTCACAACTTTTTTATCAGTCATCCGACGAGGCCAAACTCGCCCACATGGATGACATTATTTTGGATATGTCGCTGTTCTGGCAGCAACATGGTCAACCGGCACAACTGAGCAGCGAGGTTACCGACAGACTGGCCAGGGCGCTGGCGGTTGAACCCAAGGTGAAGGATTATCTGTGGGTTACCAATCGTATCCGCTATCTTGACTGGCTTGTCGCTCAGAATGACTGGCCGAGGTTACCCGGTAAGGTATGGTTGCGTCCCGGCGATCAGCACCCGGATGTGGCTTTGCTGGCTCGCCGACTCAAGCAGTTGGGCGATCTGGCGTCGGGCTGGCAGGGCAGCACACTTTATGATGAGACATTAAGCCTTGCGGTCAAGCGCTTCCAGCAAAGACATGGATTGGAGCCAGACGCGGTCATTGGCCCACGGACATTGTACTGGTTAAATCTGCCGCCCCAGGATCGCGCGCAGCTGCTGGCCAAAAACTTCGTCGAGCGCACTAGCTACAGTACCAGGCTCGGGGACAGGTACCTGCTGGTCAACATTCCCGCCTATGAATTGAAGTTGGTGGACGGCGGGCTGCCGCGGCTGCATTCCCGAGTCATTGTCGGCAGCCCTTACCGGCAAACCCCGGTAATGCACAGCCAGATCAGTAACCTCATTCTAAATCCCAATTGGAATGTTCCCCGCAAGCTGGTGTACCGGGATATTCGTCCAAAGGTTCTGGCGGATGGTCATTATCTGGCAGAGCGGGGCTTTGATATTTTTGATTTTGAGGGACATAAGCTGACGTTTACGCCTGAGCAACTGCAACAGGAAGCTGCTACGACCTTTCCTTATCGTCTGGTGCAGCGACCAGGGGAAAAGAATGCCCTTGGCCGTTACAAATTCCATTTCGCCAATAATTTCAGTGTGTATTTGCATGATACGCCTGACAAAGCTCTGTTTAACCGTGCAGACAGAGCTCTGTCGTCCGGTTGTATTCGAGTCGAGCGAGTCGATGCGCTTGCCAATTGGTTTGCGGCAAATCTGGTTATGGATAAGCAAACCTGGGTAGCCAGAGTGAATGCTCCCGGCTTTGAAACCCAGTGGTTTGCACTCAGCGACGTATTGCCAATTCATCTGGTGTATTGGACGGCCTGGATGCAGGGGCCTGACAAAGCTCAGTTTAGGAATGATATCTATCATAAGTTCATATCAACTAACGAGTTATCAGCTGGTCTGAAGTAAAAACCACGCCAAACACGCTATTGTTATCCGTTGTCTGAACAGCAAATAACTTGCCTAATTGCGCGCTAGCCGTTAATTTGTGCGCCTATTGTGTGCAAATTTTGTTCGGGGTGCTGTTTGCTGTCTGCTTGTCCTTCCAGAAGAAAAACATTGAAATTGCTTGGTGGTGCCGCGTTAGCCACCGTTTTGCCCGGAGTGGCCAATGCCAGTCGTTCAACCCGGGGCAGTCGCTTTCTCAATATGGTGAATTTGCATACCGGTGACAGGTATCAGGGTGACTATTGGTTGGATGGTGCTTATCAGCAGGGTGCGCTGGAAAAGTTTAACTATGTACTGCGGGACCACAGAGACAATATTGTGGCACCTATCGATACCCGGGTTTTTGATATTTTACATCTCCTGCAGCTGAAACTGGCCAAAGACGGCGAATTTGAAATTATCTCGGGTTATCGCTCTCCTCACACCAATGCCATGCTCGCCGCCCGCAGCAATGGCGTTGCCAAACAGAGTTACCATATGAAAGGGATGGCGGTAGACATCCGTATGCCCGGAGTAAAACTTGCCACCCTGCGGGATGTGGCTAAATCACTTAACGCCGGTGGGGTGGGGTACTACCCGTCCAGTGACTTTGTGCATATTGATTGCGGCCCGGTAAGGTATTGGTAGTGTTTCACTTGTACGGCTCTTTGGTCTGTGCTAATATCCGCGCGCTTTATTTGGGTCGGTATTGGTCGAAAATGCCGGCACGTTTTTACATTTGACTTAAGTGAGAAACACAATGTCTTACACTATCGAAGCACAAACCCGTACTGACTTGGGGAAAGGTTCGAGCCGCCGCCTGCGTCGTGAGGGTAACGTTCCAGCGATCATCTACGGTGCTGGTAAAGAAGCTGTATCTATCGTTTTCGCGCACAAAGACATCATCAACATCCAGGCTAACGATGATTTCTACACTTCTGATCTGACCATCGTTCTGGACGGCAAAGAAGTTAAAGTTCGCGCTCAGGCTATGCAGCGTCACGTGTTCAAGCCTATGATCGAACACGTTGATTTCGTATACGCTTAATACGAATTTCACGGAAAAGGCGCCTTGATGGCGCCTTTTTTGTATCTAAAATTGGTCTTTCACTGTTATACCAACTTCATTAATAGTTTGATCAATTCAGAGCGTGTCAGGGATGCTGATTCAAGGCGCATTGATTGACTAAGGGTGGTTCCCTTTGAGAGCAATGCAACACAGAAGCAGGATGCCTGCCACGCTCACGCAGTGCGGGTTTCAATGCACTTGATACCGCGTTAAGTCGTCTTGACATAGCACCACTATGACTTCGCCAGCTCGCAAGCCACATGGATGTGGCGAAT
>NZ_JBOZWP010000021.1:0-90227 GCF_050865035.1 Shewanella sp. GXUN23E
AATGAAGTTGGTATAAACTGGTTTACCGAAATTTATGAATTAAAAAAGCGCTGAACATCTGTTCAGCGCTTTTTTCCATCATACCTTTAGGTTAGAACTTATAATCTGCCTGCAGATAGAAAGTACGTCCCAAAGAGTCGGTATAACGTGGATCATATCCAACCTGGTGACCTGAACCACCGCCTCGCAGAGACAGCGAAGGCTCACGGTTAAACATATTTGCTATACCAAACGTTGCGTTGAAGTTGTCGGTAAAGAAATAACGAGTCTGGAAATCCACAGTCGTATATGACGGTACATGCAACTGAATATCGGCACAATCGCCCAATGCATCATCAAAGGTTACTGAACACAGATCAGCTGACTGGAATTGATCCTGGTAACCGGAACGATATTTTGCGATCAGGCTGGTCTGTGAGTCACCAACGGTCAGAGTTGTTCCAACGTGGGATATAACGCGGAACGTCACTGAGTTGTTATCGCCAAATCTTCCCATGCTGGAAATGTACTCGTTAGTACCTGGCTTGGTGTACTCGCTCTGGATCATGTATGTACCAACGAAATAGGAGGACAACTCACCCCAACCAAAATCGTTGTTTAACGTCATGTTCCAATCAATACCGCTGTTTTTACTCTTACCTACGTTAACTGACGCCTGAATAATGGCCAGTTCGTCTTCACCAGTTGCAAGATTTCTCTTTGTGGTGAACAGGTCACGATATGTATCTGCCTGAGCGAAAATCTGGGCTTCAGTCAACGATGTGACCTGGTCCTTCATTTCAACATTCCAATAATCAAGAGTCACACTGAAGTCTTGAGTTGGAGCGAATACAAAACCACCGGAATACTGAGTAGATTTTTCAGGTTTTAACTCAGGATATCCCTGAACAAACACTGAATACTGAGAACGACCAGGCAAACAGTACTGAGCCAGTGGATCCGAGCCTGGGAAAGGACATTCATAATTGTCACCAGTCACACCAAACTCAGCTCTGGGGCGGGCGATTTCCAGCATGGATGGCGCTTTGAAACCGGTACCATAAGATGCACGCAACAGCAAACTGTCAGTAACCTGATAACGGGCACTCAGCTTGTATGTAAGGTCGCTTTCACTACCGTTAACTTTACCCCCCGCTTTTTTGTCATCAACGCCACCAATAGAGTCATAACGCAGAGATGCGGTGATATCCATATTGTCTATCACTGGCAATACAAATTCCGCGAAAACACCGTAGGTATCTCGTTCCAAATCATAAGCATCATCAGTGCTCAGGAACAAAATCTCCTCATTTTTGTTTGCGTCAGAAATTGTCTGCTTAAAGCTGGTTTTGCGGTAATCACCACCAAAACCTAAATATGCGTCACCGGCAGGCATTTCAAATACAGGCAAAGACCCTTTGAAATCCAATCCCCAGGTATCAATTTTATTGCCACTCCAATTCCCGGAGTAAACAGTTTTCGCTAATGCCGCTTTACTCGCATCATCAAGCTGATCCGCAGGCACAAATACATCGATAGCACCGCTACTTACAGCATCCAGGAATGGATCTGACAGCAGCCATCCGGTTGGATAATTTTGATCCTGATCATTGGATGAATAGGTTACCGCTGCTTCAAAGTCCATGTTGCCTACAACACCGTCAACTCCGGCAACAAAGTGAATCGCAGTAGTATCAAACTCAGTTGTTCGATTTCCTGCAGGCAGAGCACGCCAGCGGGCATTAACATCCAAAGTACCAGCATCATAAAACGCTTTTTGCTCCGGACTCAGGTATGGCACCACATACTTATCAGTCAAAGCAGAGTCAACTGGAATAGGGAAAAAACCCGTTGGATAAGGAGCTATGCGGGTTGTCATTTTGTGTTTGGCATAAATCCCCTCGGCAAACACGGAAATATCATCAGTCAACGCAATATCAGCGTTAACAAAAACACTATCTCTGCTATTTTCAGGAAGGATTTCAATGGTGCTGGTGTAATCAAAGAAACATTCTTTACCAATAGGAGAGTTACTCTCGGCACACTGACCGTTGGCAGCCAGGTATGGGTTAAAGGAACTCCAGTTACCCTTGGTCATCTTATGGTCTGGATATAAAGGGCCGCTAACAATATTTCCCTTTGCATCACGATAGGCGAGTGTATTATCACGTGTCCGTGCGTTGCCCGGAATCGCATTACCTGAGCCGTTAAAGAAGAAATAGTCCTGTCCATTGACATTAAATGGAATCATACCCGTTTTGGCAAAATCGCGATCCTTCGACGCCAATTGACTTTGATCGTCATGGGTATAGGCAATCATGATGTTATAACCATCGGTTTCAAAATCACCCAGACCCGCAGTTATACTGCCATTCCAGCTTTCGCCACCACTTTCCTGTGGTTTATCATAACGTCCTTGGAGCTGAACCCCTTGGTAGTTTTCTTTAAGAATGAAGTTTACCACCCCAGCAATAGCATCAGAGCCATAGAGTGCAGAGGCTCCATCTGTCAACACTTCGACACGCTCAATGGCTGCTAAAGGAATACTATTCAAATCAATAGTTGAGCCTGAAGTGGACGGCGCCAAACGTCGACCATTAATCAAAACCAGAGTATATGAAGCCCCCAAGTCATGGATTGAGGCTGTTTGATAACCACCACCACCACCACCTACTGAGTCTGCAGAAACGGTAAAGCCTTGCATAGAGGGCAGTTGCTGAATCAATTCTGCCGTATCAACAGCGCCGGAGCGAACAATATCTTCCTTACTGATCACTGTCACCGGCAGGGCACCTTCAATGTCGGTACGCTTAATCGATGAACCTGTCACCTCAATTCGTTCTATTTTCTCACCACCTTCAGCTGCTGATACAGCTGGTACGGTGAATACTGCCGTTGCGGCACCACTAATCAGCGCTACACGCACTGCATTAGCCAAAATTTTGCTCTTCAACATTGTGTCTATCTCCCTGGACGACGATTTATTGTATTACTCAAGCCAAGACCCATCGCAAGCCCTGACTCGTGACAACGATAAAATCACATAAGGAACAATTTCGCAACATTAGTATCATTTCTGTAGTACAAATTTACTTCGAAAAATATCAAGTTAATTCGTTGAGGTTAGGTTTGAAAAAAAGCAGTAAATGCAATGGGGAATGGGCTTTTAGATACCTTGCCCATGTAAAGAATTGGGTACAGATTACTTGCACCAGTATTCCGCGCTATCGATGCCGTGAGAGGGAATAATTTATTTCGGACTAAATTTGAAGATAAAAAAACCCGACTCATTAAGTCGGGCTTAGTATGCTAATTCACTTGGCAGATAATCTGCTTACACCTTAGAAAGTGTAACGGATACCTACAGCCAGAGCGTTGTCGCCTTCTGATTTAACGCCACCCTGAACATAGTCGCTGAAGTCATACTTGCCTTCAACGTACATCATGATGCTGCTGTCCCACTTGAACTCAACACCGGCTGCAGCGTACTGCATGATGTTCTTGGTTACTGCGTCAGCACCAGTGTTATAAGTGCCATCAGCTTCCAGACGGTTATACATTGCGTATGGACGGAAACCATTACCCAGATTGTAAGAAACGAATGCTTCAACACCATAAGCAGATGGGATCAGATAGCCGTTCTTGTCAGTCTGATGCCACTGGTTTTTGTTGTAGTTAGCAGATGCGAACAGGCCTTCTTCACCCAGGCTGCCCCATGTTGCGCTAACTGCATAGATGTAATCAGTTTCAGTAAACTTGCTGCCACCTACACGGGTTGCTTCAAATTTACCGGTGTTACCACCGATAGACAGAGCCAGCTTATCCATCAGGGTATAAGTGGCAGATGCACCATAGGTGTTATTGTATTCCAGAGATGCCAGACCAGTCTTGGCAGCTGCGGTGCCTGCAGCGTAAGTCTTAGGTGGGAATGGGTTAACACCATTTCCGCCGTCTACTGCGTCAATCTGGTTCTGTTGCAGCTGAGCCTGCAGAGCAAAGCTGAAATCGCCAAAGCTGTTACGGTATTGAACTGCTTTATCAGCCATACCTACGCCGTTGATTGCGCCGTTGCCTTCATAGGTGTAAACACCAGAAGCACTGCCGCCCCATACCAGGCCGTTGTCAGTACCCACTACGGTGTCGTAGTACGCGCTCCACTGCTTACCAAAAGAGATGCTGCCGTACTTGTCATGGCTCAGGCCGATGAATGCCAGACGGTTGCTCAGGAAATCGCTGCTGTGAGCGTCGAACTGGCTGTCGTTGTTGTATACCAGAGTGGTATCACCGAATGGGTTAACACCCCATTCCAGGGTGCTGTATGCATTCCAGCCATTGCTCAGCTTGTGCTTGAAGTTAAAATTAATACGTGAGCTGCCGTTCACCAGTTCAGTTTCGCCTTGAGTGTTCAGGATACGAACACCGGCGTAACCACCCAGGGTCACATCATTGTTGGCGTCTTTGTAGAGTTCAACAGCGGAAACAGCTGGCGCTGCGGTAAGTGCTGCAAGTGCAGTTGCGATGAGTGTTTTGTTCATCTGTGCCTAACCTATTAGTATTCAATCTGCGTATTACACTCCGTTGTTATTTTTCTATCCTAGACGTGCAGCAGATTAGCAAGACACTTTGACAGCACCCAAGTTGGATTTAGCAAAAACTTGCGCCATGTATCACTTTTATAATGAAAAAACATTAAGAAATAGCGTTTTTAACTTTTGCAAAACACGGTTAAAACACGAGCTATATATTTAATCACTAAATTAACACGAGCTGAGATGAGACAACTTTGTCGTAATTTAACTCCAAAACTTGCAGTACCGGTTCTGCAACAGATTTCAATTGACGTTGCAGATAATAGTTATAATCAATGGCAGCGCTAAGATATTCGATAGGTTCGGCCCCCTGAACTGTTATCACATAACGTATTTTTGCACCACGCCGTGCATATGCTGCATTTCCTGAACGTAACGCCAACAACTCCGCCGCTTTAACATGGGGAGCCGCCCTGGCAGTATAATCAGCTGCGTTTCGTTTCAATCGCTTGGTAAAAATAAGCTGTTCATCCAGCTTGCCTGAGTAGAGCTGTGTCGCAATATCCCGTAGATAGGCATCAGGTGACTCACCGGCAAACAATCGCCGGTACAACTCCAGCTGCACAGTTTTGGCCAAGGGTGTCCAGTCACTGCGAACCTGCTCCATCCCCTTAAATATCAGCGTATCCTCGCCAAGCTCCTGCTTCAGACCCACATAGCGCTTTTTGCTGCCAAGTTCAGAGCCCTTAAGCGTCGGCATAAAAAACTGACGGTAATGACACTCAAACTCCAGCTCCAACCAACTCTCCAATTGAAATTCATGTTGCAACCTTTTACGCCATTGCTGATTGATGTTGTCAACCAGCTGGCGCCCCACCTGCGCCATCGGCAGCCTGGAATCCTTTACCCATACAAATGTTGAATCCGTGTCACCATAGATAACCGTAAAACCCGCCTCCTCAATCCAGGCTTTGGTCTGTTTCATTATTTCATGGCCACGCATGGTAATCGAACTGGCCAACCTGGCGTCATGAAAAACACAACCTCTTGAGCCCAACACCCCATATAGCGAATTCATGATGATTTTTATCGCCTGGGATAAAGGGCCATTACCAGCCGATTTGGCTTGCTCACGCATTGCTGCCAGATTGGCAATAAGCGCTGGCAGAATGGGTGATTTTCGACTGAAACGCGCACCGAGAAAACCGGCAACCGTATCAAGCTCATTCAGCTGCAGTCCTTCTATCAGTCCCTTGGGGTCAATCAGAAAGGTCCGGATAATGGAGGGATACAAACTTTTGAAATCCAGTACCAGCACATCCCGGTATAAACCGGGCAGTGAGTCCATGACATATCCCCCTGGACTCTCCAGCCCGTCAAAAGGGGACATATGCGGTGCAACATAGCCTGCACGGTGCAGATGAGGCAGGTACAGATGATTAAAGGCAGCCACCGACGCCCCAACCCGCCCCAGCTCCAGCCCGGTCATTCGTGAGCGCGCCAGTACAAATTCAACTAACTGTGTTTTTTTGAAGATCTCCCACACCAGACGACAATCGGTGAGATTGTAGTAAGCAAGTGCTGACTTGTTGTGAACGAACATGCGTTCAATTTCACCTCCCCGATCATCAACCTTATCAATGGCTTTCCCTTCTCCAAGCAGTTCTCTTGACACATTCTCCAGCGAGTAGCTGTCAAACCGGTAAAACGCCGCTTTGAGCCAGTCGATGCCATCCAACACCACCCGCCCGGGGAGATCCAGAGTTTCAGGTCGGAAGGTGTCTGCAATTTTCCAGCCCAATAACGTTTGACCACGCCCCAGCTGCAAGGACATCCCGTACAGTTTTGCCCTGCGATACAGCAACGCCAGGTCGAAGGTCACCACGGCCCAACCGATAATAAAATCGGGATCATGGTCAATAAACCATCGCTCAATCCCCTTCAGCAGTGCGTACTCATCGGCGAACCAACTGACGTCACAGCGAATGGATTCTCCGGACTGACTGCTCACTGAGTGAGTGGTCGCTCCCTCACCCACCATCAGCACGGCGGCGTGAGCGTCGGAATAAAAACCCGCCGAGTACAACTCTCCTGAGGGACTGCACTCAAGATCAAATGAAACGGCAGAGTGTTCCATTTGAAGCGAGGCAGCTTTCGCCCGCAGCAGCTGATAACAGGGTAAACGGCCTATATCTGCCAAACGCAATACCTGAGCCTGTAAATCAAGGTTGATGAATCGCTCGGTCAAATACCGGGTTTGCGGACGAGTATCCGCTTCGAACAATGCAATACCGGCATCAGTCGCCATTCTTGCCAACTCAGCCATTGCCCGATGTTCACTGCAATAAAGGGCGGCCACGGGCTGCAAGGCAAAACTCTGTAAATTCAGGTTCCTGATTTGGTTAATGCGAGCCCCCAATGCCTGCAGCCGACCAACATCAGATTGATGGCAAAAGGCCACATAATCGGCTTGCGGCACTTCCAATACCGCCGGACCATCAGGCGTTTGCACCATATACTGTAAACACCAGGCATCAACTCGCTGGACCCGGTGACGGGTGAGTACTCTGGCGGTCAATATTTGCATTTGTGAAGAATCAGGTTTCATCGGGACTCTGACGCGGATATTTGAACTGAGTCTATCATGGCTCCCGCCACATACGGATGAAACGGATGGAGCGGCGAAACTCGATTGCGCGGATAGCGTAGACAGGTACTCTTTTGCCGAAGTAGTGCGCTATAAAATATCCCGTAATCCAATGAATCCAATTTACCTGATGGTTTCAGCTCAAGCAGCAGTCGCTCAGCCAAATCAGGGAAATAGCGTCTGAGTCTGTCCGGCCGCCATGCATCCGATAAACAATCCCCGTGGCGTTTCCGCTGAGGCGCCATTGTCAGCTGTTGGCCTGAGTAACAGCCAGCGACTTCTGTCATTCCCGCCAACGAAGTTTACTGTTATTCTATACAGCACTTTCCACCACCAATTGCCCGCATGCTGTCTGACAACGTCAAAACCCAAATCCGAACCATCTACAAAGCCATTGCTTCGGCGCTGCCTAACTTCCGTTCCAGACGGGAGCAGAACTATATGGTGGCCGAAATTTCCAAAACTCTGGCCGGGGAATATGACAAACACAGACGCATCATAGTAGTGGAAGCCGGTACCGGTATCGGTAAGTCACTGTCTTATATTCTGGGTACCATTCCTCTGGCACTGGCCAGCAAAAAAAAGGTGTGTATCGCGACTGCCACAGTAGCGTTGCAGGAGCAGTTGCTGCACAAAGATCTGCCGTTTTTCCTGCAGCATTCTGGTCTTGATTTTAAATTTGGACTGGTAAAGGGACGCCAGCGTTACGTGTGCCTGGCGAAACTGGAAATGTTGATCGGCGGTGACAACGGCATGCAAATGGCCATGTGGCAAACCAAGCCGGATCAAAGCCAGGTAGATATGCTGCAGACGTTGCTCAAGGATTATCACGAAGGGCGCTGGAACGGTGAGCTCGATACACTCAAGACTCCCATTCCGGATCACCTGTGGCAACAGATCGCCTGTGACAAACACAGCTGCCATCGCCAGAATGCCAGTCACAGAAACTGCCCATTTCATAAGGCCAGAGAAGATGTGGACTCCTGGGATGTGTTGATTGCCAACCACAGTTTGCTGTTCGCCGATCTTGAACTGGGGGGCGGGATCATTCTGCCTGACCCAGAGGATATGTATTATGTGATCGACGAAGCGCACCACCTGCCCATCGTTGCCCGGGATTTTTCCAGTGCCCAGGCAACCCTGCGGGGAGCCACTGACTGGCTGGAAAAGATGATCAAGCTGAGTGCAAAACTGCAAAATCAGCTCAAGACCACCCACATCATCTCACCGGTACAAATGCTGCAGGACTATGCAGCCGATCTCACCACCTTGCTCAATCAAATGGCAAATTACTGCGACACTCAGGCCAGTCAGTTTGCCAACAGTGAAGGCAGGCTGCGATTTGAGCATGGAAAATTGCCTGACGTCATCAAACCGCTGACGGAGAATCTGGCCACCAGCTCCAACCTAGCACTCAAACAATTCAACAAGATGCAATCGGTACTGACGGAAGCCATTAAGGATGGCGAGCTGCCCAAACATCAGGCTGATACTTTGATGACAGAATGTGGCTTTATGCTGCAACGGCTGGAGAATCTGGCCAAGCTGTGGAAAATGGTCGCCAGAGAAGATAACAGCAAAGGCGCGCCACTGGCGCGCTGGGTCGAGCAACTTACCGGGGGCAAACAGGTCGATTATCTTTGGTGTGCCTCCCCCATTGAAGTCGGCTTTATGCTGGAGTCGATGCTGTGGGAAAAGGCCGCCGGAGTGGTACTTTGCAGCGCAACCTTAAGAGCCCTCAATCGGTTTGAACATTTCGCCCATCAGGTGGGTTTATCGCTGAATGATGGCAGCCGATATCTGGCGCTGCAGTCGCCCTTTGATTTTGAAAACAATGCAACGCTGTATTTGCCCCGAATGCGCACTGAGCCTACCGATGATCAGTATACCGCTGAGCTCGCCGAACATATTCTTAAGCTGGTCGAGGATGAAACCGCCACACTGGTGCTGTTCGCTTCTTACTGGCAGATGGAAAAGGTCGTTGAGTTACTGGAAGGTAAACTGAAGCAGCTATTGCTGGTTCAGGGCTCGGCGCCAAGACAGCAGTTGCTTGAAAAACACAGGCAAAGATGCGACGCAGGAGAAAGCTCCATTCTGTTCGGCACCGGCAGTTTTTCCGAAGGTCTTGACCTGCCCGGCGACTACCTGACCAATCTGATTGTCACCAAGTTGCCGTTTGCGGTGCCAACCTCGCCGGTCGAGCAGGCCCACGCCGAGTACATCAAGCTCAAAGGTGGCAATCCGTTTCTGCAACTGACTATCCCGGATGCGTCACGAAAGCTGGTACAAAGCTGTGGTAGATTGCTGCGTAAAGAACAGGATTATGGTCGCATCACGATCCTTGACCGGCGTCTTGTCAGCAAAAGATATGGTGCCTCATTGATGGATGCGCTGCCGCCATACCGCCGGGTAATTGA
The DNA here is from genome assembly GCF_050865035.1 of Shewanella sp. GXUN23E. Taxonomy (NCBI): domain Bacteria; kingdom Pseudomonadati; phylum Pseudomonadota; class Gammaproteobacteria; order Alteromonadales; family Shewanellaceae; genus Shewanella; species Shewanella sp. GXUN23E. The sequence goes on from NZ_JBOZWP010000021.1 coordinate 9,573, forward strand.
GTAATCTGCAGGATATACAGGGACTGATTTGGAACTGTTAAGTGACCCTTCCAGCCTCGCCATACTGGCCGCGGTTGGTTTTATTGCCGGGTTTATCGATGCGGTTGTCGGAGGGGGAGGACTGCTGTCGATCCCCGCCCTGCTGACGCTGGGACTGCCCCCTCATCTGACACTTGGTACCAATAAGCTGGCATCCAGTTTCAGCTCCTGCATGTCGGCCTGGACCTACTACCGAAAACAATTTATTACTCCATCATTCTGGCTGCATGCAGGCATCGCCTGCATGCTTGGTGCCATAATCGGCACTGTCACTGTTTCAGTTGTCGATAACCGGATACTGGAAAAAGTGCTGCCGCTTATCATCATTATTATTGCCATCTACACCGCACTCAATCCCAAAGCCATGGGATGCGATAAACGCCAGCCCCCAGCCAGACCACCCCGCCGTCTGACACAATGGCTGCATGGCCTGCCCCTGGGCTGTTATGATGGGTTTGCTGGCCCCGGCATTGGTGCATTCTGGACAGTCACCGCATCGCGGCTTTATCAGTTACCGGTGTTGCACAGCATTGGGCTGGCACGGGCCATGACCTTTATCAGTAACGTTACCTCTCTGACGATATTTTTCACCCTGGGGTTGGTCGATATACCACTGGGACTTGCTCTGGGGGGCTGCATGATGCTGGGCGCCTTTATCGGCGCCCGTGTTGCCATCCGATTTGGTCTGCCATTTATTCGGCCGCTGTTTATCATCATAGTGATAACAATAGCCGCCAATCTTGCCTGGAGAGCCTGGCTTTGAAACAGGATGAATTGATCCGTCGCTTACGCGCCCAACTGCGCAGCCTGGAGCAGGAAGTATTGCGCCACGACCAGAGTCTGCCACCGCAGGACAGCAAGTTGCTGCAGAATGTTGAACGCTTCAACCATGAACTGTTCAGCCAAACCGGTGGCCGCCTTCAACCCTGCATAGGTCAGATAGCCAAACATATAGACAATCTCGAGCGCCAACTGAAACTCAATCTGAGTGCCGAGATGATTAATCTGACCTGCGAGCGGATTCAGGACAAGTTTGTCGCCCTTAAACGGGCTCTGGGTACAACCTCATTGAACCTGAAAGACATGCGTCAGACCCGGGACAGCAAAAGAGCCAATTACGCGCGAAAACAGACTGGCAGGCATCAATCCTCCGGATTTGACTGGATCGCCGCCAGTGTGATGCAAAATAGTCACCAACTCTATGAAGAATTGAACAAACATTTGAACTGGGCCAAACGAATCGAGCAAAAAATCGAGGAACTCAATGCAGGGCTTGATAATTGTGCCAATGCTGACAAAATCAAGCATCAACAGGAAATACTGGCGATGCATCGCCGCCTGGGAAAATGTCGCCAGGCCATCAGTTATATCGAAGATCGCATCCAGTTGCTGGAACGGCCTTTCCGAGATTACAACCGCTAAAGGAGCAAGAATGAAATCGTTACTGCCTGTGACCGCAATGCTGGCACTCTTTGGCCCGGCCTCTGCCATGGCCGGCAACCTGACCATCCCAATGAGCTTTGAATATCTGGCCATGGATGGACAAACCATTGAGTCCAGTGTTTTCAATCACAAAGCGGACCTTGCTCTGGCCCCCGGAGAGCACAAAATCGCCATCCGCTATAACGAAATGGTCGAGGATGACTTCACTGACAGTCAGAGTTTTGTAAAATCCGCTCCCTTTATTGTCACGCTGGTGGCCACAGAAGATGGCGAATACCGCCTCAGGCCTGCCGGAGCCAAAGAAGTTAAACATCCACAGAAGTTTGCCAAAGCGCCTCAGGTTGAAATCATTGCCGACAACGGTGGAAAAGTAGCTTACAGCGTGGAATACACCAATCTGGAAGAGAGCACCTTCTTCTCCCGTCTACTGGGTGACAATACCGGTGTCAATCTGAACCATGCCGCCGTCGCCGCAACATCCGAGGTCGCAGTAGCTGCAGCATCACAACCGGTACAGGGCACCTACAGCCAGACCAATAGCACCGCACCAGCCAACACTCAGGCAAATGCCACTGACAGTGCAGCGCATGCTGAGCAGATGCTGCAATACTGGTGGCTGCAGGCTGATCAGGAAACCCGCAAACAATTTATGAGCTGGGCCATCAAGCAACTCTGATGATCCCTCTGGTCTATCACGCCAGCTATTCCCAGCTGGCGTTACCGCCCAATCACAGATTTCCGGTATCCAAATACCAGCACCTGCGTGATCATCTGCTATCCAGCGGGATTGCGCAGCCTGCGCAGTTCTTCAACCCAACGCCCATCGATAAATCCGATCTGCTCACTAGCCATAGCAGCGACTATGTCGAAGGTTTTCTGTGTAACCAGCTGTCCCCTGCCATGATGCGCCGCATCGGATTTCCATGGAGCGAACAACTCTGTGTGCGAACTCTTCATGCCGTTGCAGGAACCCGACTCACGGTACAGTTGGCCCTGCAACATGGTGTCAGTCTTCATTTAAGCGGCGGTTATCACCATGCACATCAGACTTTTGGCAGCGGTTTTTGCATTTTCAACGATCTGATTATTGCCGCCCGCGCAGCAATCGATTCTGGACAAGTGGAGCGGGTACTTATCCTGGACTGTGATGTCCATCAGGGCGATGGCACAGCAGCGCTGGGGGCCACCTTCGATGATATAGTGACCTGTTCGTTCCATGCCGCGCGTAACTTTCCGGCAAGAAAACAACGCTCTGATTATGATATTGAATTTCAGGATGGCTGCAGCGACAGTGAATATCTGGCCACACTGAGGGATGTCGCCCGCTATCTTATCCGTCTGCATCAGCCAGATCTTATTCTGTACGATGCAGGTGTTGATATTCATCAGGATGATGATTTGGGCTATCTGTCCATCACCACCGCCGGTATATATCAACGTGATGCACTGATTCTGAGCCTTGCCCGCGATGCGCAAATCCCCGTTGCGGCAGTGATAGGAGGTGGTTACAGCAAAAATCCTGACGCGTTAACAGACAGACACAGCCAATTGTTTATCGCAGCCAATCATATCTATGGATAGGTAAAACTCCCGACAACCGTGACTCAGTGGACGCGAAGAACCTCCAGCAGGCGTCAATACCCATCGCCAATCATCAAAGTTCCAGCCAACATGTTGCAAAATACAAGCCCCCCTTTGTAGCCCAGCCGGGCAGGATCTGAGTATTCCCACACCTTCAGCACCATCCAGGCTTTCAATCGACATAATACCAATTTCATTTAATAGTTGATCTGTTTCAGCGGGAGTCCAATGCGCTTGAGACAAGGCAGGTGGTAATAAAATTAAACGTGCAATTCCTCGTGAGCCCATAGCAATTACCGCCGCCTCAATGACCTCCTGGCCATTTTTAGCTGTTTGGGGAACTGATGACTGAAGAGCGAATAGTGATTGTGGAATGAGTGAGTAACGACAAACCCGAAGCGGCATTCACCCACTTATTCTTCAGGCCATTGAGTGTATATGGCTTCAATCTTCCTGAAGGTGTCAGGTTGCAGGAAAATATCTACCAGCTCCGGATCAAAATGGCTGCCCGCATCGCGTCGAATACGCTCACAGGTATCTTTCAATGACCAACCCGGCTTGTAGGGACGGCGGCTGGCCAGCGCATCAAATACATCGGCAATTGCCACTATACGGCCAAACAGTGGAATATCCTTGCCTTTGATCCCCAGCGGATAACCACTGCCATCCCAGCGCTCATGATGAGTCAGCGCGATCTCCCTCGCCGCCTGCAGCAGTGGGATATCGTGATCGCCGATAATGTCAGCGCCAATAACCGGATGCTGTTTCATCACCTCCCACTCGTCCGCCGTGAGTTTATCCTGTTTCAGCAGAATATAATCCGGCGTGCCAATTTTCCCGACATCGTGCATGGGCGCAGCGTGATACAGCAGATCAGCCTGACACACAGGTAATCCCGCAGCCAACGCCAGAATACGGCAATAATGACTCATGCGGATCACGTGGAAACCGGTTTCGTTATCCTTGTATTCCGCAGCCCGTCCGAGCTTTTCAACAATCAGCCGCTGAGTTTTTTCCAACTGATCAAGCCGCACCAGATTCAGCTGATTCCGCACCCTGGCCAGCAACCTCGCAGCGGAAACAGGCTTGAGAATATAGTCGACGGCTCCGGCCGCAAACCCCTGGGTTTCGTCGGTTTCATCTTCACGGGCAGTTAAAAATATTACCGGAATGTCACGGGTTTTTCGGTCATTTTTCAGCAACCGGCATACCTGATATCCATCCATCCCCGGCATCATGATATCCAGCAATATAAGCTGAGGCTGCTCCGCTTTGGCACGCTCCAGCGCTTCAGCTCCGGACTGTGCAAAGCAGGTTTTATAACCGGCCTGAGTCAGTATTTTTTTGCACAGCGTCAGGTTGGTGGCGACATCGTCCACCACTAGAATTAAACCCGGCATGGCTAGCCTCCGTGCCGTCTGGGAAGTTTGATGGTCACAGTAGTTTCCAGCGCTTTGGATACACAGCTGATGCTGCCACCATGCTTGTCGGCAATCACTGCCGCGTTTGCCAGCGCCAGGTTATGAGCAAAATCACCGCTCTCATCCATTGCGGTAGGGTCAAACAGCGCAGCAAGTTGGTTGGTTGCGATCTGTTCCCCCATGTCTGTCAGTGTCATCAGCACGATATCGGCCTGCGCAAATACTTCCACGACCAGCTCGTTGCTCTCCCGTCGCTGCGCATTAAAAGCAAACACGGCTCTGAACATTTTCTCCAGCAAATTGGTATCTCCGGCAATACTGAGATCCGGTTTGGCGTTGAAATGCACATCAACTTTATAAGTTGGGTGAACTTCCTGACACAGCGCATCAAAATACCGTTTAAGCATTACCGCATTCAGCCGTAAATCAATTTTCTTCAAATGGTAGTACAACAACAACTGACTGATCCGCCTTTCTGCCGCGCTCAGTAATTTTGCCGTGTCCTGCGGTGCTTTAGTGAGGCTTTGGGTCGCTTCTTTAATATGATTGAGTTCAATCGTCAGCATCTTTATCGACACGCCCACGGTTTCCAGCATGGTTGGTTGCGACAGTCTGGCTTCAATGCGCGACAACAGCTCATTTTTGTTGAACGGCTTGGTGACATAGTCCACAGCCCCCAAATCAAATGCTCTGAGCTTATCCTCCACATCATCCAGTGCTGACAGCACGATAACCCGGGTACGCCATATCCTGTCCCACTTGCGCAGTCTGTCGAGCACCCGGTATCCGTCCATATCGGGCATCATGATATCCAGCAGTACCACGTCATAGACTTCTGTTTCCAGACGCTTGACCGCATCTTTGCCATTCACAGCAAAGGCCACATCATATTCGCTGGTGCTCAAAATACTTTTGAGCAACTTAAGGTTAGCCAGTTCATCATCTACAGCGAGTATGCGCGCTTTCTTATCCATGCTTTTCGTCCGCAATTCCACTCAGTTCCCCAGCAATGCGATCGATAATTCCGATTGCCCCCTCAAAATCAAAGTCATCTACAGACTCGGCCAATACTGTAATGTCACTGTCAGCGGCTTGCCCCTTCAATGCTTTGAGAACCAGCTCAAGTTGCTCATCATCCGGCATACCCCGCTCCAACATCTCCCGCAGCGCCAGCATTTTTTCCATCAACTCATCAAGCGTGAAGGTCCGGGCGGCTATTTCTTTTGCCATCTGTCTGGCATTTCCAATCGGCATGGCATCAATGGCCTGCAACAAGCTGCTGAGATGATCATCCAGCTCACTGTTTAAACCGAGTATCTTGGCCTCCTGCTCCTGCTCTTTAATGGCTAATTCGAGATCCTGAGCCGCCTGAAATACCGCAGTCATGCCCAGCCCGCCGGATACACCCCGCAATTTGTGCACCAGGCCGTGGGCCTGTTCCCACTGACGCCTGTGAACCAGCTCAGCCACATCACGGCAAAAGCTGTTCCACTGAGATGGGAATTGACGCAACATCTTGGTGTAAAGCGCTTCATCTCCCCAGTTGTCCAACGCGCTTTCGATATCAATAAACTGACGCAAATTCTCCAGCGGTGACAAATCGGCCGGAATAATGTCGTTACCCGATATTTCGGTAATTTGCGCCGGGCCATCGGTCTGCTCAAAGTCATCAGGCAATACCCTGGCCATTTCGGCACGCAGTAACGTAAAATCAACCGGTTTGATGACAAAGCCATCCATCCCGGCCTCACGGCATTTTTCCATATCCTGTCCCATGCCGCTGGCCGTCAACGCGATGATGGGCGTGGCAAGACCATTCATTTGATTGTAATTGCGAATCGCATCGGCCGCCTGAAATCCATTCATATTTGGCATATGAATGTCCATAAACACCAAATCAAACTGCCCATGCTCACTTTCATAGGCTTTCACTGCCTGTACACCGTCTTCAGCCCAGGTGATCTGGTGGCCTTCCCTTCCAAGACGGGTTTGCACCAACTCAGCGTTCACCGCCACATCCTCAGCCAACAGAATTTTAAGAGGCCGTTTCACCTGATAATTAACTACCTGACGCTGGGCCTGATAATCCACCATCTCCTGCTCGCTGGCCTGAGGTAACCAGAGAGTAAAGTGGAACTTTGAGCCTTTGCCCAGCTCACTCTCAACCCAGATTTCGCCGCCCATTTTTTCCACCAGCTGGCGAGAAATCGTCGTCCCAAGACCAGTTCCACCATAGCGACGGGAAATGGAACCATCAGACTGAACAAAGGGTTTAAAAATCTGCTCTATCCGCTCAGCCTCAATGCCGATGCCAGTGTCTTCCACAATAAAATGCAGATAGTCTTCCCGCCCGTCGGCCTTCATCACACTGAGTTTCACTTCGCCCTGCTCAGTGAATTTCACCGCATTCCCAACCAGATTAATCAACACCTGGCGCAGCCTCGCTGAGTCTCCCACCACCAGTTTCGCCACAGAAGAGGCCATTTCAATGCTCATTCCCAGGCCTTTTTTGCGGGCCTGCAACTCAACCATGGATATCGCCGATTGCACTGTCTGACGCAATTCAAAGGTCAGTCGCTCAATTTCCATCGAGCCACGTTCCAGTTTGGTTAAATCAAGAATTTCATTGAGTAATGACAGCAGGGAGTGAGCAGATTTGGACACTATGGTCAGGTGATGTCGTTGTTCCCGGGTCAGCTCAGAGTCAAGCACCAAGTCCGTCATGCCAATCACCGCGTTCATCGGGGTTCGCAGCTCGTGACTCATATTCCCCAGAAACTCAGACTTGATACGGTTGGCCTGTTCAGCTTCATCACGTGCTGTTCTCAGCCGGACCTCATTGGCTTTCCGTTCGCTGATATCCCGCATCACCACGGTATATTCCCGCTGGTTGGCTATTCGCATACCGGTTACCGACAGCTCAATGGGAAAGACCTTACCCATTTTGTTGATGCCGGAGGTTTCAGCCAACGCCCCCATTTTCTTGGTCGTCCCCACCAATAGCCCGCTGAACCACTGTTCGACATGACCTATGTTGTCGATTTTGGACAGCAGAATGGCCAGATCCAGACCGATAAGCTCCTCGGTTTTGTACCCAAATATCGCCGTGGTGGTACGGTTGGCCTGCTGAATGATGCCGTTGGCATCCACAACCACCAGCGCATCCGTCATGGTATCAAACGTTGCTCTGAGCTGGCTTTCCGCCTGCTGTAATTCCAGCGTGCGGGATTGCACCCGTTTTTCCAGATAAAGGTTGAGTTCCCGGACTTTCTTCTCGTAGGCCTTGAGCGTGGTAACGTCGGTTTCAATCCCGACAAAGTGAGTCAGTACACCCTGTTCATTGCGCACCGGCGAAATGTACAGTCGGTTCCAGAACATCTCGCCGTTTTTACGATAGTTTCGCAGAATGACATCAACACCCTCGCCTTTCGTCAGCGCATCTTTCAAGCGTTTGATGGCAGGCTGGTCCCGATCATCTCCCTGCAGAAAGCGACAGTTACGCCCCAGCACTTCTTGTTCGCTATAGCCGGTTGTCCGGTAGAATGCCTTGTTGGCGTAGATGATCGGAATATCGTCCTGCTGGGCATCCGCCACTACAATCCCGGTCGTGGCTGCTTCGATGGCTGCATCCTTAAGCAACAGCTCAAACCGCTGCTCGGAGTTTTGCGTAACCAGTTTATTCTGCTGAATAAGTTGCTGCCTAAGACTCTCCAGCGCAGCCATGCCATCCCGAATTGCCCCATCTGCGCCATCTACCGGCAACGGCTGTTCAGGCAGATTATCAAGTTCAGACAGTGATTTAGCAGTGCAGGACAAATGCCTGACACTCAAATCGAGGCGCCGCCCCATCAATACATTCGCCAGCAGCATAAAGAGCACAACGGCAAGCAGACTGAATAACACCTGGCGATAGTAAGTTACGGCAAATAAGGATTCTGCCGATTCTGGTCGTATGGTGACCAGAATCCATCCCAGACCGAGTTTGTTTTTGCCGGTGGACGCAAACCCCAGCATTTTGGGTTGCTGTTCACCGGGTAATGGCACCTGCGCGGCACCTTCGGTTGAGTCCCGAAGCAAGGATGCCAGTGCCGGTTCTTCAAACCAGTTGCGGCCAACCTGGGTATCGCGCCCTTTTGTGCCTGTATCCAGCAGCACTGTCCCTTCACTGCTTAATATCAGCAGGTTGTCTCCGCTGGAACCCGGAGCAGCCATATTGCTCAGGAGTCCACGCAATGCCTGCTCAACGACCCTAAAATCCATCAGATTAACCAGTACCGCGGTCAGGTTGCCCCGGTCATCCATTATCGGTACCGCAAACAGAATGTCGAAATGCCGTTCCACCTGCTCCTGTCCATATCCAAGCGGATTCATGGATGGGCCGCTTATCACCACCTGAGTTTGACTGCCGTATTGCCACAAATCTCTGGCGGCAAGAAACCAGGGTGATGTCGACACCTGAAATGCATCAACACGTAACTCATCCATGGGCGAGCCGTCGGGTCCCTTATCATTGGCAACCAGCAAACGCCCATCCGGCGACAGCAGCAGAATGCGGTGATAGTCCTGATAGAGGTTAATGAGAGTGTTGAAGTAGTAAGTCAATGCCTGCGCGTCATCTGCAGGCAGCGGATTAGTATAAGATTGACCGTTGACGTTAATCCCCAGACTCTGTACGTCGACATAGCGCTCCACCACCACATTGCTGACCACAGATGCCAGCAACATGGCCTCCCCCTGAAGCTCTTCCAGCAGATGTGCTTCAATGGTGTCCTTGTGCTCTGCATATTGAAAATACAAATATCCAGTAGGCAACATGGCAACCAGCAACAGTGCTATAAGTTTGGCTTTAAACAAGTTCAATCTGATCCGCTTCCCTGATGTCGATGCGCACAAACACAGCTCACCTCATTAAGGATAGGATAAATTCACCGGTTCAGAAGGTTGGAGGGGATTGACAATAAAGGGAAAAGCAAAAGACCATGAGGCCCGGCCGGAGAGCGTCGCCACCAGCCGGGTCAATGTTCTATTCGGCGCGGGCAAGCACGCTGCGTTGCCAGAACTGCTCTGACAGTGCATGGGTTTTGGCGGACAGACGCAACATCTGACCTCCCCGCTCGCTGGCAGCATAGGTTTGTTGATGACTGTCGCGCGCCAGTTCACTGACCTTAACAATCGCCTGACTGATCTCTCCGGCCACGGTCGCCTGTTGCGCCACCGCACTGGCATTGGCATCACTCAGGGCGTTCAGATTGTCCATCGCCAGTTGCAGTTCACGAAATGCCTTGTCTGCCTCACTGGCCAGGGTAACCACTTTTTCTACTTCTCGATGTCCAGCCTGCATGGTGCCGGTTGCCCGTTGAGTACTGGCTTTGAACTTTTTAACTATCTCTTCAATATGACCGGTAGACTCTGCCGTGCGGGCTGACAACTGACGAACCTCGTCAGCCACCACAGCAAATCCCCGACCGGACTCTCCGGCGCGAGCCGCCTCAATCGCGGCATTGAGAGCCAACAGGTTAGTCTGCTCTGCAATACTGCGAATCACTTCAAGCACCTGATTAATGGCGCTGCTGTCATTTTCAATATCGCCCACCACCTCAGAAAAACCATTCACCTGATCACTGACACCGGCAATGGCCTTCACCAGCTCATTCAGTTTCTGATGACCGGTTTGGGCTGCCACCAAACTTTCGGCAACGGCTCCTGCCGCATGCTGAATGTTAGCCGATACCTCATTGAAACTGCAGTGCATCTCTTCCATTGCCGTTGCCGATGATGCTGTATGCTCAGTCTGCGCCAGCGCCCGTTCACAGGTTTGCGCGGTAATGTCGTTCAAATCGGTACTTTGTTCACGGATGGAGGCCGCTGAATCGGCCATCCGGCCAACCACACCGCCGGTTTCTGCAATCAGAAACTGCATTGCCAAATCCAACTGCCCGACCTCATCACGGCGGCCGGTATAGATGGCCCTGGCGACTGGATCATCAATCAGCGCCTGGGATTTGTCCGCCAGTTTTACCAGTGGTTGCAGTTGCTGAAATATCATCCCGGCCCCCAGCAATAACGCGCCAAGACCGGCGCCCCAATGCCAGGAAGTCAGCACCAGCGCCAACCCGCCAAACAGCAGGAAAAGCAGCATCAATCTTGCTGCCAGTGACAACCGCAACGGCTTTATTGATGTGGGTGTTTTCCCGGCATGCAGTTGCTCATACAAGGCAGAAGCAGCGCTGATTTGCGACGAAGTTGCCGCGCGGCGAACCGACTGATACTCATGGATCCGACCATTTTCATAAACGGGTGCCACATAAGCGTTGACCCAATAGTGATCACCGCTGCGGGCACGATTTTTAACGATGCCCATCCAGGGTTTGCCGTGACTGATCGATTGCCACATGGCTTTAAATGCGGCCTTGGGCATATCCGGGTGGCGCACCAGGTTATGCGGCTGCCCCTGTAACTCTTCCTGCCGGTATTCGGACAAGGCGCAAAAAATCTCATTGGCGTATTTAATATTGCCCTGAGTATCTGTCGTCGAGAGTAGAATCGCGTCATCGGCGACTTGTTTTTGCTGCTGGGTCACCGCCCTGTCTGTCTTCATCAATGGCTGTCCTGCTTGTTTTCAACTCGCACCATTGTGTCGATTTACTCATCATCAGCTTTGATCCCAGTCATGATTCGCCGGTAATTACGAGACTTTTTATAAAGTTGCCATGAGCTCCACAAGATGAAGTCAAAATAGTGAGCCAGATTACAAACCTTGACACCATGCGAATAATAATAGTTATCATTTGAATTAAATTTTATTAAACTGGCGCCAATTATTGTGAACGACTGGAGCTCAACCCGCATGTCTTCGGCCACCCCGACGTTAAATTTCAATTTCCGGCAATCTCTTCTGTTCGCGTCCCGTCTGCTGGCAGCAAGCGTGGGCGCCTACTGCGCAACCGCCGCCCTCAGCGCATTTCTGGTCGTGGCATTACCTCTGCCGACAGCTGATGCCACCGTTCTATCTACCATGCTGTCGTTTGCCGTACTGTGTGGGCTGATTATCATCGCCTTTGGCATCAAATCGCTCACGGTCGTCTGGGCCCTGATGATGGGGTTGTATAGTTTCAGCCTGCTGGGGTTGGAGGTCGGATTGTGAAGGAGTCATTTTTTCGGTCAATGACCTGGCTGCACACCTGGACGGGACTGCTGGTATCCTGGTTGCTGCTGTTGATTTTTTTCGCCGGCACCCTGAGCTATTACAGATACGAAATCAATCTGTGGATGAAGCCCGAGTTGCATTCAGGGGTGCTGCGCCACTATGAGGATATTGATAAGGGGGCAGTACTCAGGCAAGGACAAGCCTATTTGCAGAGCACCGCCGCAGACGCACCGGTGTGGACGCTGAGGCTCCCCACTCACCGGCTTCCGTTTGTCAGTTTCGGCTGGCAGGACGCTGCGAAAGAGGGAGAACGCAGGGGGCAGTTTCATGAGCATTATCTCACTGACGATGACGAACTCATCTCTGATATAAGGGCGACCAAAGGCGGGCACTTTTTCTACCGTTTGCATTTTGATCTGCACTACCTTCCTGTCACTCTGGCACGTTATCTGGTGGGATTTGCCACCATGTTTATGTTGTTGGCCATTGTTACCGGGATTGTCATCCACAAACGTATATTCAAAGATTTCTTTGCCATGCGATTCAACAAAGGTTCCCGCTCCTGGCTTGATGGTCACACGCTAAATAGCGTGCTGGCGTTGCCTTATCATTTGATGATTACCTATACCGGGCTGATTGCGTTGATGTTCATCTACATGCCTTCAGCACTGGAAACCGGATTTCAGGGAAATCGCCGGGCCCTGGAGCAACAACTTGCGCCGCCACAACTGAGTACAACACCGACCGGTAACAAAGCCAGTCTTGTTTCGCTTGAGCATATTCTGCCGGATGTACTGGCCAGAGCCTCTGGAACACCAATACGGGATATCAGAATTCAAAACCCGCAGGATGCCAATAGCCGCATACTGGTCGTTTTGCGCAATGACAGCCGGATTGCCGATCATGAATACCAGTTGGTTTATGCAGGCACAACCGGACAATTTATCGGTCAGATCGGCGACTTCCCTTCTGATGTTGGTCAGGCCCATGACACCCTGATAGGTCTGCATGCAGCCAGATTCGCCACGCCGGCACTGCGCTTTGCATTCTTTATCAGCGGCCTGCTTGGTTGTGCCATGGTGGCTTCAGGGGCGCTGCTGTGGAGTAAGAAACTCCGTCAAAAGCAACAAAAACAGCTGGATAAAGGCAACAAGCGATCGTTTGGTCTGTATCTGACTGAAAGTCTGAATCTCGGCGTCATAGCCGGTCTGCCAATAGCAGCAGCAAGCTATCTGTGGGCCAACCGTGTTATCAGTGTCGATTACCCAGGCCGTTTTGACGCCGAAATCAACCTGTTCTTTGCCGGGCTGGGTATCACCCTGTTACTGGCGTTATTGGGCTGGATAAACTGGCGCCGGGCCCTGTTTACTGCGGCATGGATTTGGTTAGGTCTGCCACTGCTCAATGCACTGACCTCAAGCGAAAATCTACTGAGCAACATCGTCAAGGGACAATGGTTTCTTGCCTGGGTTGATCTGCTTGCGCTGATAATTGGCACAGCACTGCTGCTGACGGCCAGACAGTGCAAACCCGCGATGCATAAGGCTCAATCGACAATATCTGCCAGCGAGGCAATGAAATGATTGGTTTTTTAATGCCATTGACGGCCCTGGATCTCATGGCCTTCACCCTGTTTGCCCTGAGCAATTTTGCTACCTTTCGTGACATCACCGGGCAAGCGCCCGGTAAATACACAGGTAACCGCTTAAAAATCAGTGCATTCGCTCTGCTTGGCGGCGCGCTGTGGCTCAGTCTCTCGCAATATACTCCCGGATTGGGACTGCTGTTATGGTTTGGCAATATGACCATGACGGCACTGCTGGTCGCCCTGAGTCTGTCATTAAGGGAAACCTTTAACCGCCCCAAAAGGCCCCGCAGAAACCTTTGACATTAAGCTGTAGCCGGTAATCAAAGCACTCTTAATAACCCAAGAGCTCAGCGACAACCACGACTAAAAAACTCGCGGGCAAATGCGGTTTTACCATCACATCAGCCGGGGACATTAACGCAAAGTCGGCAAATCATAGCATATCATATATTGCTGCATCGAAAAGTCAGGCCGAAGCAAAGTTTGGCACGGATGCCTGAGTGCCCGGCGATTGACTGCGCAGCCCTCAGGTTAACGGTGATGTTGTCCTGGGTTCTCATACTGACAGGCCGCAATATGGTCGATATTCCTGATATCCGGCTTCAGGCCTTGGTTTGTAGGACCATCCGGGAAAACGTTGAGGAGTATTTTAGAGGTAAAGCCTTAACCTGAGTATCAGAGCATTAACCACGTATCTGCCCTGATAACAGTCTCAGGCCTGGCATGCGCAGACAGATTGAACAGCAACTCGCAGACCTAGCGTGTATCACTGGTCTTCAGGTACTACTCTGGCGTACCAAACACCATGACGTGATTTAAAGAGGTAAGGACTTGATTGGGAGGCTTGGGTTGAACTCAAAGTGGACCACCTTGTGGACCCCTTAGGCATTTTTGATGCTAAGCACTTGACGTACCTCATAAATGGAGATGCCCCAGAGCCACACTCCGGCACACGAGTCGCCTGCTGCGGTTGCTCCCTTCCGGGCCTGGCCGAGTTCACAGGTTATCATTGCGGAGGGACCCTGGGGCACCATCGATTTGCCAGCTCGCTGACAACGGCGGCATTATTACCCAACAGCATTGAGTGATCAAGGAAAAATCCCCGTTTCCCGTCTTCGAAGGTGCTGACTGCACACAGGATAAACAAAAAGCCCACGCAAGGTGGGCTTTTTGTACTTTTAAAGCTTACAGACTCAAAAGATCTTTGTTGTCTTCAAGCACCTTGGGGCCAATGCCTTTCACTTTAGTGAGCTCATCAACCGACTTGAAGCCACCATTACTATCCCGGTATTCGATGATAGCTCTGGCTTTGGCTTCGCCAATTCCCTTGAGTGCTTGCAATTGTGTGAGCGATGCGGTGTTTAACTGAATTCGCATCGCGTATCCTTGAGCCACTGCCTGCTGCTTAAGCTCGCTTGGTTCTTTAACGTCTTTGGCTGTCACAGCTAATGGCAATGCTATCAAACTGGCCAGCAAACAGATCATTGATGTGGATTTCATAATCCCTCCTTGGTGAGTAGTGCCGAAACTCCGCGGCGATAGGTGTCCCAAAAACATTAGTTCAGCTTTGCCAAATGCGCCAAATCAGGATCAGCATCACAGGCAAATGCGCAACAACCGGATGGCGATCACAGTTTTTGAACACTAATTTATTTTCAGCCGCCGCATTTTTCTCCTGCCAAGCTCCCTCTTCCCAAAATTTGGTGTAATTTCATCAACATCATCTATTGATCAACCAAACGTTTTAACGGAAACCAAGACATTTATCACATCAATTCTGTCAGTAATTCGTTAATCGCAGATCACACTTCCTGGCTTTTCGACATTGGGGAATTGGCCTACATTACAGGCCTTATAACAATTACAAAGGAAGTCACATGTCGATGCCTACTAATGGGGATATCGCCCCAAAGCCTCCACAGAGCAATGGAATGCAGAAACGCAACATGCTCATTCTGGCAGCGGATATCCTGTTGCTGTTTGCGCTTCAGTACCTGCTGCCCTTTGATCCAAAAGTTAATGTGGGTCTATCGTTACTGGTGTTTGCGGCCATTCTTTGGCTGACTGAAGCTATCCATATCAGCGTCACCGCTATCCTGATCCCTATTCTTGCCGTTGTTTTTGGCGTTTTTGAAACCAAAACCGCCATGAGCAATTTTGCCAACCCAATCATCTACCTGTTTTTTGGTGGATTTGTATTGGCTGCCGCGCTCAATGCTCAGGGCATTGATAAGCTGATCGCCCAAAAGGTGCTGCTGGCTTCCAAGGGTAAGCTGTCGGTAGCCTGTATTTTGCTGTTTGGGGTGACGGCAGGTCTGTCGATGTGGATCAGCAACACGGCTACCACCGCCATGATGTTGCCTCTGGCACTGGGGATCCTGCGACAGCTGGATTTCAACACCCACAACAAGACCTATCTGTTTATGCTGTTGGGGATCGCATACTCAGCCAATATCGGTGGTATCGGTACTTTGGTAGGCAGTCCTCCAAATGCAATTGCGGCAGCTCAGGCGGGCCTGACATTCGCTGACTGGCTGTCATTTGGTTTGACGACTGTGGCCATTATGCTGCCGGCAATGCTTGCGGCCCTGTATTTCTATTTCAAACCTGATCTGTCGGTTATTTGCGAAGTCAGCAAGGAGAATCCTCACCTTTCAACCAGTGGCAAACTGACGCTGCTGATCTTCATTGCAACCGTCTTGAGCTGGATTTTCTCCGCGCCTATTTCCAAGGCGCTGGGCGGTATTCCGCAGTTTGATACCATTGTTGCCCTGAGCGCCGTAGTGCTGCTGGCAGGTCTGAATCTGGTTGAATGGAAGAAGATTGAAAAAACCACAGACTGGGGCGTACTGATCCTGTTCGGTGGTGGTCTGACCCTGAGCGCCGTACTGAAAGCTACTGGTACCTCGGTATTTCTGGCGCACATGGTCACCGACATTTTCGGCAACACCCATATGGCATTGTTTGTATTTGTGGTGATCTTCTTCGTGGTGATGCTGACTGAATTTGCCAGTAATACCGCCAGTGCAGCGCTGCTGGTACCGGTTTTTGCCGCCATTGCAGAAGCCTTGGGGCTGTCGCCCGTCATGCTGTCAGTATTGATTGGTATTGCCGCGTCCTGCGCCTTTATGCTGCCGGTCGCCACTCCGCCCAATGCCATTGTGTATGGCTCAGGCTATATCAAGCAGTCACAAATGATGCGTGCCGGTCTGGTGATCAATATTCTCAGCATGCTGGTGCTGTATGCCATTGCCCACCTGTTCTGGGGCATTTAAGACCATTTAAGTCGCTGCCTTGGCGGCATTAAAAAAGCCCCGCGATTGCGGGGCTTTTTGCCGGAGTCAGGCTTAATTCAGGGATGCCAGCGCCTGATTGAGATCATCCAGCAAATCCTCCACCGCCTCCAGGCCAACAGAAATACGCAGCAGACTGTCTCCAATCCCTGCTGCCTCTCTGGCCTGAGGGGTATAAGGAGAATGGGTCATGGAGGCGGGATGTTGAATTAGAGACTCTGCATCCCCGAGACTGACAGCAATAGTGAACAATTGCAGCGCGTTGACAAACTCAATAGTCTGCTCATAATCCATTGCCAGTTCAAAGGCAATAACGCCGCCGGCCCGCCGCATTTGCGGACCGACCAACTCATGTCCTGGATGAGTCTTAAGCCCGGGAAAATAAACGCGCTTGACCTTGTCATGACTGGCCAGCATGCGCGCGACTTTCTCAGCATTGTCGCAATGCCTTTGCATTCTGACATCAAGGGTTTTCAGGCCCCTTAATATCAACCAGGCATCATGGGGCGACATCACCGCTCCCAAATCTTTGATGACCTCATACTTGACCTTGTCAATATCCTCTGCGCGACCACACACAATACCGGCGATCACATCGCCATGACCGTTGAGGTATTTGGTGGCACTGTGCACCACCATATCAATACCAAAAGCCAACGGCCGCTGCAGTAACGGCGTCATAAAGGTATTATCAACAATACTGAAAACCTGATGCTGTTTGGCGATGTCGGCAATCCGGGCAAGATCGTATACCGCAAGGTGAGGATTAACCGGCGTTTCACAAAACAGCACTTTGGTTTGTGGCGTGATAGCGGCTTCCACCTGCGCAAGATTGCCAAAATCCACCAGGGTGACTTCGATACCAAAGCGGGTAAACATTTCCGTCATCAACGAAAAGGTGCAGCCGTAAACGGCATTGGAGGCCACCAGGTGATCGCCTTTGGCCAACCTTGACAGCAGCGCTGCGGCAACGGCACCCATACCCGACCCCGAAGCCGCTGCAGCCTCGGCACCTTCGAGCAATGCCATTCGGCGCTCAAGCTCGGCGACAGTAGGATTGCCAAGACGGGTATAAATATAACCGGCTTCATCACCGGCAAAACGTGCGCCTCCCTGCTGAGCACTGGCAAAGGCAAAGGTTGCCGACTGGTGCAAAGGCGTCACCAACGCTCCGCTGGCATCACGCTCATGCCCGCCATGAATACTTATGGTTGGCAATTGCCAGTTGCTTGAATCCTTCATGCTGTTCCCCATTTTTTGCTTTGGTTGTCTGGGTCTATAGGAAGGTACAAACGGTACTCGGTCTGCCTGCGCGACTCAGGCCTTACTGCTGACCGTTTTTACCCTGGGCAGAGCACACAACGGAAATAGTCACTCCTTCGCTAACCATACTCAGGTTCATTCAGAGACGACACAGGGACAATTAAATATCAAAACCACACAATGTAAATCATTTGTTACGAGAAACTTTTTCAGCCACGTTATCGGACCCCATCACTTTGGCCGAAAATGTTTTGAGTTCAGTTAACAGCTCACGATGCAACTGACTCAGTTTGGGACGATTGTCTGCACGAAATGCCAGCGGCCGACATAAGGCCATTGCCTGATAGCCCAAACGGGCCGTCAGCATGCCGCTCCCCAGCCCCTGCGCCAGTCGGGCCGACAATTTGCCGGTTAATTCCATCGACAACATCTGACTGCCCAAATCCACGACAACTTCTGTGGCACCGGCATACAGAATATTAGTGACAATCCCACGTACCAGTTTCACCCGGCTCCAATAGCCCAGCTCGATGCCATAACAGGCGGCCACATCGCGGATCATTTTCTGATTGCGCCACAGGATCAACGCCATATCCAATACCGCCAGCGGACTTGCAGCGAGCAATATTGCCGACTCACCGGCATAGCGGCGGACTATGGCTCTGGCTTTTTGGTCCACACCCTGCAGCACCAAATCATCAAACAGCAACAGCTGCTCAGCATCATTGTGATCATCGCGGCGCGAAGCCAGAAACCGCTCGGTGTTTGCATCCGCAGGTAAATCACGACAGGCCTGTTCAATAAATTCTGCCGCTTCGCCCTGCTGCATGGATTTGAGCAACCGCTCGCCATCGGCTCTGTCCTGCTGGCTGCGCTTTAACCGCGCCAGCAGCCGGTACTCACGCCACAAGCCACGGCCCAGCCACAGCAAGCTGACACCGGCAACCGTGCCATAAAAACCAAACAGCCAGGGCGAGCTGGTCCAGGCGTCATAAAGGGTCAGTCCGGTTTGCACGCCAAGCAGTGACAACAGCAGCACCAGCATCAGCCGGGTCAGCCGGGAACCCGTTCGTTGGGGACTCAGCACCTTTGATAAGCCGGCATCAATGTTATCCGGTTCATCGCTCGACAGGCATACAAGTTCTCCTGACTCAAATCGCTGCGATCCGGCGGGAGCCTGCTGTTCGTTAGCTGCTATCTGCAGCGGCTCGCTGAACAGCTGCTTTTTATGTAACTGGCCATGTGGCTCGGACAACTTATCGCTCATCGCATCTTGTCTCCCAGCATAAATTCCAGCAGGTGATCCAGGCGCAAATGCTGCAACCCATCACCGGCGGAATCTTTGGGTCTGAAGGCAGTAAAATCAAATCCCTGTTGCTGCCAGAAGTCGGCTTTGGGCAGAGTTCTGGGGACGTCTCCGGGAAACAGGGTCAGCAATTGATCACTCTGCAGTTCATATCCCTGAATGACCTGTTTTGCCTGCCCCTCATGGGTCACACTGCCAGCGTCGGTGGCACGGATGGCACTGATCGCCATAGTCTCTACCTGACAACCTTCAAAATGGGCGGCATGACGGCTTTGCTTGAGCACATCCCCCAGCAGATGCAGCAGATTACCCTGCTGATCCAGGGTCACATGATCAGCCTTACTGGCGGCGATCAGCAACTTGTCGATCCGCGGGGCAAACAACCTTCGCAGCAGCGGCGATTTGCCAAACTGGAAACTCTCCAGCACTTCGCTCAGGGCACTGGTCATATCGTCAAACTGCGGCCGCCCCCGGTTAAGTGCGCTCAGGCAATCCACCAGCACAATCTGCCGGTCAAAATGGGCAAAGTGATGACGGTAGAAAGGCTTGACGACTTTATTGACGTACTCCTGATAGCGGGTTTTGAGTACCTGATAGGCACTGTCCCGTGGCGCCTGTTCAAGCTTTGAAAAGGTATTCATGTCCATCGACAGCACCGGAAAAAAAGTCAGCAGCGGTGTCCCATCCAAATCGCCCGGCAACAGCATGCGTCCGGGCTGCGCCAGATAAAATCCTTGATTACGCACCAAATCCGTCAGTAATGTCTGATACAGGGCGGCGACCTGTTGCAGCTGCAGCTCATCGGCAGTCTGCTCCAACGGCACATCTTTGAGCGCATCAATAAAAGGCGCATACGCCGGCGAGTGGGCAAATACTTCGGCTCTGAGGCTTTGCTGACGGCACCACTGGCCGAAATCCAGCTTGAGCATGGGCAAATCCAGCAACCATTCACCGGGATAATCAATAATATCCAGATACAAAGTGGCGCTTTCCGTCACTTTCGCCACCAATCCCTGCACCGGACGGTATTTGATGGCCAGTCGCAGCTCACTGATATTACGGGTAGATGCTGGCCAGGCGGGCGGCTCACGGTTAAGGCTTGCCAGCGCGCCCTGATAATCAAAACTGGCGATATCCAAATCCGGTTGCATTTCCCGGCGGACACCAATCAATCGCTGACTGCGACACACCTGCCACAAAGGCAACTGCTGTCCACATTTATCAGAGGTCAACTGATGTACCAACCCGGTGATAAACGCCGTTTTACCGGCACCGGACAGTCCAGTGACGGCCAGGCGTAAATGGCGGTCGGCGCCCCTTTGTATCCAGTGACGGGAGTGACGCGACAAAGAGGTGAAAGCGTGGCTGATTGTTCCCATGGCTACTACTTGTCGGTAAATACAAACATATTAAAGGTAAAGGAAAAAAACAGGGCGGTGAATACCGCCCTGTCGCATTTGAAGGATTAAAGATTATTGATTTGACGCTTCAGATCGTATTGATCTGAGGTCACATGATGTTCCAGACGCCGCAATCTCTGCTCCAGTGAACTGAACTGACTACTGACATCATGCAGTGCCTGTTTTGCTGGCTCGCCGGCCTGCCAGATTTTTTTCTTAATCCCTATGTCGGCAAATTCCGATCCTGATTGAGGACTTTGGGGTTTGATATCCAGGATCATCCACAGCGCCACATAGAGGATAAATATCGGTCCCTGACCACCCAGCAAGAAAATAGAGGCTGTCACCACCCGCACCAGCCAGGTTTCCAGATTAAAGTAATCTGCAATCCCGGCGCACACACCGGCAACTTTACCTGCCTTGGGGATACGGTACAGGGTTCTTTTTTCATGCATGGTCATGACGATTCCTCCACTCGGGACTCTCAGAGTCCAGAATGGACTCGAGAGTGGCAATGCGCTGGTTCATCTTCTCAGCCTGGTGCACCAGTTGGTTGAGTTGCTCAAATTCTTCATCTGTGAGTCCCTGGCTCACTTGTCGCTTACTGCGATAATGAAGAATCAACCAGATAGGTGCCACGAATATGATGAACAAAATAATCGGGGCTATCAGCAGATCCATATCCATAACTCACCTCTGAAAACAATTGATTACTTGGCAGACTTTTTCTTCTTGGCGTCGACTTTTGCCTTGAGGGCGGCCAGCTCATCGCTGACGGCATCTTCCGCTTCCAGCGCAGCAAACTCATCCGCCAGCGTACCTTTGGCGCCTTTCTGCCCCAGTTCATAAGATTCGACCTGAGCTTCCAGTCCTTCCACACGACGCTCGTACTGCTCAAATTTCAGCATGGCATCATCGATTTTGGAGGAGTCCAGACGCTTTTTCACTTCCAGGCGTGAGGTGGCAGTCTGCTTGCGCATAATGATGGTTTTCTGCCTGGCTTTGGCGTCCGCCAGCTTTTCCTGCAGCAATACCACCTCTTCTTTCAGGCGATTGATCTGCTCATCCACCACCTCGAGCTCTTTCTTCAAGGTGTCGGCAGTTCTGGCCGCATTTTGTTTCTCAACCAAAGCTGCTTTGGCCAGATCTTCACGGTCTTTGGTCAGTGCCAGTTCAGCCTTGTCCTGCCAATCCTGCACCTGAGCCTCAACCCGTTCGATGCGGCGCAGTAAATCTTTCTTTTCAGCCAACACTCTGGCGGAAGTTGAACGCACTTCTACCAGGGTGTCTTCCATTTCCTGAATGATCAGGCGTACCATTTTCTCCGGATCTTCCGCTTTATCCAGCAGCGCACTGATGTTGGAGTTTATGATGTCTGCAAAACGAGAGAATATACCCATAATCCTGTCCTCAATAATTGTTACTCACGAACTGGTATATACACAGACCGTGCCAAAACAATATATTTCTTACTTTTCAATGGAATAGCATTTATTCAACAGATTGCTTTATTTTCACGCTATCCCACCCTATTATGATTTTCACCAATAATTAGCGTCTTAGACCACCAATAACGTGCCCACTAAATTCAAACAAGACAATCTTATCGGCCAATCCAACGCCTTGCTGGAAGTGCTTGAACATGTATCACAAATTGCACCTCTGACCAAACCTGTGTTGATTATTGGTGAGCGGGGAACCGGCAAGGAACTGATAGCCGAGCGGCTGCATTATCTATCCAGCCGTTGGGATCAGCAATTCATCAAGCTCAACTGTTCATCACTGTCGGAAAGCCTGCTGGAAAGTGAACTGTTTGGTCATGAAACCGGTGCATTTACCGGTGCCAAGGGTCGCCATGAAGGCCGCTTTGAACGCGCTGATGGCGGCACTCTGTTTCTTGATGAGTTGGCCAACACCTCTGGACTGGTGCAGGAAAAACTGTTGCGGGTGATTGAGTATGGTGAATACGAACGTGTGGGGGGCAGCAAGACACTGCGCACTGATGTCCGGCTTATCTGCGCCGCCAACGAAGATCTGCCGTCATTGGCCGAAGCCGGTGAATTTCGAGCAGATTTGCTCGACCGACTGGCGTTTGATGTGATAACCCTGCCCCCGCTGCGCTGCCGCCGGGAGGACATTATGGAGTTGGCGCAGTATTTTGCCATCGGTATGACAAGACAGCTTCAGCTGGAATATTTTCCGGGCTTCGGTCCACAGGCCAAGGCACTGCTGCTGGATTACCACTGGCCAGGCAATATCCGTGAACTCAAAAACGTCATCGAGCGGGCCGTGTACCGACATGGTGCCAGCGAGGAGCCGATTGCTGACATCATCCTTGACCCGTTCGAATCGCCCTACCGTCCACAGCAGCGTGTCAAAACCCGTGAAAGGCGCAGCGCTGATATCACTGAGCCGGTATCTGCCTGCAGCGAGCAACCGGCAGACTCGGGCGCATCCACGCCAGTTGGATGTGTGGTGAACTTCCCTATCGACTTCAAATCCCACTGTGAAGACGCCGAGATCCAGCTGCTCAACCAGGCTTTGGCGGCGGCCCAGTTCAATCAGAAAAAAACCGCCGACCTGCTCGGTCTGAGCTACCACCAACTCAGAGGCATACTGAAAAAGTACAACCTGCTGGAAAAAGCCTGACAAAAATAGCAACAGGCGCCGAACACCCGGGCGCCTGATTCACACTTCAACCCTCACCGCCACAACCCGTAAACAACAAAATCAAAACAAGTTGTCACCAGTTCGGGTCTTGGCATTGCTCCGGCTAAAGTCAGGCTGCTAAAATGGCCACTCAAATCCTTAAAAAACTGAATGAATTAATGAGACTGCCGATCCCAGGGTGGCATCATGCCATCACAGTGCTTTGCCTGACGATGCTGGCCACAGGTTGCAGCCCTGAGCAGGTACCGGCCGGGCTGGTCTACTGCTCAGAAGGGAACCCTGAAACATTCAATCCCCAGCTGTCGACCTCAGGCACCACTCTGGATGCGACCTCCAATCAGATCTACAGTCGACTGGTCGATTATGCTGCCGACAAAGGCGCTATAGTGCCAGCCTTGGCGACCAATTGGCACATCTCCGATGATGGTCTGGTGTATCACTTCACATTGCGTCAGAACGTGCAGTTTCATCGCTCAGACCGCTTTACCCCAAGTCGGACTTTTAATGCCAACGATGTGTTGTTCAGCTTTAACCGTATTATTGACCGCAGCCACCCATTTCATGGCATCGGTAGGAACGGCTATCCGTTTTTCGACAGCATAGGCTTTGCCCGCCAGGTCACCCGCATCACCAAAGTGAATGAATTCCAGGTTGCGTTTGAACTCAGACAACCTGACGCCTCCTTCCTCTCCAATCTGTCCAGTGCCTTTGCGGTGATATTGTCGGCTGAATATGCCGAACAGTTGCTGCAGGCCGGTCGTCCGGAACTTATCGATCAGCATCCGATTGGCACAGGCCCCTTTAAACTGACCGAGTATCAGAAAAACGACCATATTCGTTATCACCGCCATCCGGAATATTGGGGAACCACCCCGCAGCTGGAAATGCTGGTATTTGATATCACACCCAAAAGTGGTAACCGCCTGGTGAAGCTGATCACCGGTGACTGCAGTGTATCTGCTCTGCCAAAGGCCGGTGAACTGGCGGTCACAGAGCTGCACGATGCCCTGAGTGTGCAGTCAGATCCCGGTATGAATGTGGCATTCTGGGCCTTCAACACGTTAAAGCCGCCGTTTGACAATGTGCTGGTGCGCCAGGCGCTCGCCATGGCGATTGATCGGGAAAATATCTTGAGGGCGGTTTACCGTGACACCGCCGTTGAAGCCAATGGCATACTGCCTCCGGCGTCCTGGGCATACAGTGACACTCTGCGCGCCAACGTTTATAACCCAAAACTGGCGCAGCAAATGCTGCAGGCTGCCGGCATCAAAGAGTTGGAACTGGACATCTGGGCCATGCCGGTTGGTCGAACCTACAATCCCAACTCATTAAAAACCGCAGAATTAATTCAGTCTGATCTCGCCAATATTGGAGTCAGGGTGAACATCGTCAGCTATGGCTGGAGCATCTTTACCCAGAAACTCAATCAATCCGATTACGACACCGTACTGATTGGCTGGAGCGCTGACAACAGCGACCCGGATAACTTTTTCACCCCGTTGCTGAGCTGCGGCTCCATCGACAGTGGCACCAACCGCTCCCGCTGGTGCAACAGTGAGTTCGAAAACATTATCAATCAGGCCAGACAAACAGGCTCAAAACTTGAGCGGGCAGCACTTTACCAGGAAGCAGAACAACTTATGCAAAGCCAAATGCCATTGGTGAGTCTGGCTCACGCCCGCAGACAAACACTGAAACGTGACAATGTGGTATTGATGCCCATTTCTCCCTTTGGTGGTATCGCCTTTGCGGATGTGAAAATTCAGGTACCGGAGAGTACCAACTGATGGCCAAGTATCTGTTGCGACGACTCAATCTGTTTCTGGCAACCTCTGCGGTACTGATGCTGGTGTTATTTTTTGCCACCCGCATGTTTCCTGTGGATCTGGGCGTTGCCCTGACAGGTATTGAACATCCTAGCGCCGGGCAGGAACAACAAACTATCCGTGACTTTGCCCTGGATGACTCGGGCTTCAGTCAATATATCGCTTACCTTCAGCAGCGCTTGGGCGGCAACATGGGGATTTCCATGACTTCCCAGCAAAGTGTTGCCGGGGAGTTGGCCGAAGTACTGCCAGCCTCCCTTGAACTGGTGCTGTTCACATCAATGATGGCGTTGATATTGGGGATCCCCATCGGTGTACTGGCCGCGCTGAGTAAAAATAAACTCACCCAGCAAGCTATTATGGCGCTGACGCTGACCGGGTACTCTATCCCGGTGTTTTGGCTGGGACTGTCGCTGTCGCTGTGGTTTGGCGTCAAACTGGGATGGTTGCCCATTTCCGGACAACTGAATTTGCTCTACGAGATCCCCAAAGTTACCGGCTTTATGCTGATTGATACCCTGCTTGCCGACTCTCCCTACAGCCTGTCAGCATTTAAAGATGCGCTGCTGCATATCATCCTTCCGGCGACGACTCTGGCAGTATTCCCGTTTACTGTGGTGGTCAGGATTACCCGCGCTGCCATGGTCAATGTCATGAACCAGACCTATGTCAGAGCCGCGGAGGCTCGTGGCCTGAGTACCTCGCTTATCGTATTGCGCCATGCACTGCCCAACGCCTTGATCCCGGTACTTAAAAGCATGGGCCTGATGCTGGGAGCATTTACCAGCTATGCTATTGTTGTGGAAGTAATTTTCTCATGGCCAGGAATTGGTGCCTGGTTGGTACAGGGGATCTATCAGCGGGATTACACTGTTATCCAGAGTGGCATCATGGTGGTAGCCCTGTTGATTATCTTTATGAGCATTCTGATTGACGTACTGCATACAGCGACCAATCCATTGAGTCGGAAAGAACTCTATGCCACAAATTAGTATTTATCAGGAAGACCATATTCCCTCCCCCAGCCGCCGGCTGTGGCAGGCGTTTTCCGCCAATCCTTTCGCACTGGTGGGATTCTGGTCAGTGGTATTTCTACTGATTATCGCCGTTTTCGGCCCACTTATTGCCCCCTACTCGCCTGAAATGCAGGACCCCAAAGCTATGCTATTGCCGCCATCCTGGGATCCGGCAGGCACAGTGGAGCATTTTTTGGGTACCGATGATTTGGGACGGGATATCTTCAGCCGTTTGCTGTACGGTGCCCAGTTAACCTTTGGAATGGCGCTGTTCATTGTGATGACCGCTCTGGTGCTGGGGTTCATTATTGGCGCACTGTCCGGCATGACCCGCGGACTTAAATCCAGCGTACTGTCGCACCTGCTGGATGCCCTGCTGTCTATCCCTTCATTGCTGATGGCTATTCTGGTCGTGGCGGTTACAGGTCCCGGACTTGAGAATATTTTCTGGGCAGTGGGTCTGGCACTGACGCCACAATTTGTACGCGCTATTCATCAGGCTATTCATGAAGAACTGCAAAAAGAGTACGTTACGGCTGCCCGCCTTGATGGCGCCAATTCGCTGCAGATTTTCTGGTACGTCATCATGCCCAACGTGTGGGATACCGTGATTATTCAAACCACCCTGGCCATCTCTGCGGCCATTCTGGATATTGCCGCACTGGGCTTTCTCGGTCTGGGAGCGCAGGCACCCAGTCCGGAATGGGGTGCCATGGTCGCGCAGGGCGTCGATAATCTGTTAACCGCTCCCTGGCTTGTGACGCTGCCCGGAATCGCGATTCTGTTCACTGTGCTGGCCATTAACCTGGTCGGCGATGGATTGAGGTCGGCACTGACGCCGATCAGAAACTGATATGCCACTACTCGACATACGTAATCTCAGCATTGAACTGGATACCCCCCACGGGCGGGTAAAAGCGCTGGAAAAAGTCAGCCTGACCCTCAATGCCGGCGAAGTCCATGGCCTGTTGGGTGAGTCCGGCTCGGGTCGTAGCCTGCTGGCACGGGCGATTATGGGCATTCCGGGCCACAACTGGACTATCACGGTCGATCGTATGATGTGGGACGGCCAGAATTTGCTTGAGCTGGATGCCAAGGCTAGGCGAGCCCTGATGGGCAGTGATATGGCGATGATTTTTCAGGATCCATCCGGCAGTCTCGACCCAGCCAGAACCGTTGGTTCGCAGATTATTGAAGCTATGCCTAAAAATCCTGAGCTGAAGTTCTGGCAACAGAAAAAATACCGCACTCAAATCGCTCAGCAGTGGTTGCATAAAGTGGGTATCAAAAGCCCGGATGACCTGATGGATGCCTATCCCTGGGAGCTGTCTGAAGGCGAATGCCAGAAGATAATGATTGCCATCGCCCTGGCTAACAAACCCAGATTGCTGATCGCCGATGAGCCAACAACCTCAATGGAGTTGTCAACTCAGGCACAGATTTTCCGCCTGTTGGCCAAACTCAATCAGGTCCATGGGGTATCGATTTTGTTGATCAGCCACGAGATCGAAACCCTGACACACTGGTGCGACCGCCTGACGGTATTTTATTCCGGACAGGTAATGGAATCCGGTGCTACCGATGAACTCATCAGCAGTCCACGGCATCCCTATACCCGGATTTTGCTGGAATACCTGCCGGATGAATCAAGCCCCATGCCCCACAAGGCCTTTATGCCCAGCCTGCATGGCTCGGCACCGGCACTGCAACATCTGCCGATTGGCTGCCGATTAGGGCCGCGCTGCCCGTCTGCCCGCAAACAATGCGTTACCCAGCCGATATTGATTCATGAAAAAGACAGATATTGCGCCTGCCATTTCCCTATACAGTATGATGAGAGTCGACATGACCAAACCTCTTCTTAAGGTCAACAACCTGAGCAAACGATACTTCAGTGGCTATCGAAAGTTCAGACGTCAGTACACTCAGGCTCTCAGTGACATCTCATTTGAGTTACAGAGCGGTGAGACGCTGGCCGTCGTGGGTGAAGCTGGCTCCGGCAAAAGCACTCTGGCGCGAATTCTGGTGGGCGCCGAACCCAGATCGGAAGGTTCCATTCTGTTTGAAGGCGAAAACCTTGAGCTGCGGGATATCAAACAGAGATGCAAACTTATCCGTATGATATTTCAGGACCCCAATACCTCACTCAACCCCCGGCTGACCATTGGTGAACTACTCGAAGAACCGCTGCGGTTTAACACCCGTCTGTCCAAACAGGAGCGTCAGGGCAAGGTGTTTGAAAAACTCAGACAGGTCGGCCTGCTGCCGGAACATGCGGATTTCTATCCACATATGATTTCTGAAGGTCAAAAACAACGGGTCGCCGTGGCCCGGGCGCTGATGCTCAACCCCAAGATCATCATTGCCGATGAGGCTCTGACCGCTCTGGATTTCAGCGTACGTTCGCAGATCCTCAATCTGCTGCTGAAGTTGCAAAAGGAGCTTGGTCTGTCATACATATTTGTATCCCACAACCTCAGTATCATCCGTCAGATCAGCGACAAAATTATCGTACTGCACAACGGACAAATCGTCGAAAAGGCCCGGACAGCCGACCTGTTTGAACAGCCCCAGCATGAGTACACCAAACGCTTACTGGCTGAACAACAGGCTATTCTGAACCGTCGTCCGGCGTAAGCATCGCCGCGTATAACTGCTCCAACCACTTGCAGGCAAGCGGCTTTTTCCCAAAAAGCAGTGCCATTTTCGGTGTGAACTCATTATTCTATTGCCCATGTTGACGGAAGAAGCTATCACATGATTATCAAACCCAAAATTCGTGGTTTTATTTGCACCACAACTCATCCAACCGGCTGTGAAGCCAATGTGCTGGAACAGATCAATTACACCAAGGCTCAGGGCAAAATCACCAATGGTCCCAAACGCGTGCTGGTTGTTGGTTCTTCCAGTGGTTATGGTCTGTCATCACGTATAGCGGCCGCGTTCGGCTGTGATGCGGCGACCATAGGCGTGTTTTTTGAAAAGCCGGGAACAGAAACCAAACCAGGCACTGCGGGCTGGTATAACTCTGCCGCCTTTGACAAATTTGCCAAGGAACAAGGTCTGTACGCCAAGAGCATCAACTGTGATGCCTTCAGCCATGAAGCCAAAGATAAGGTCATTGAATTGATTAAGGCCGATCTCGGCCAAATCGATATGGTGGTTTACTCATTGGCCTCTCCGGTGCGTAAGCTGCCAGATACTGGTGAGCTGATCCGCTCATCACTCAAGCCCATTGGTGAAGCGTACACAGCAACGGCGGTAGACACCAACAAAGACACCATTATCGAAGCGACTGTAGAGCCCGCTACAGAGCAGGAAATCGCCGATACTGTCACTGTGATGGGTGGGCAGGATTGGGAGTTGTGGATCAATGCCCTGGCTGACGCAGGTGTTCTGGCTGACGGCTGTAAAACAGTCGCTTACAGCTATATCGGTACTGAAATCACCTGGCCTATCTACTGGCACGGCGCACTGGGTAAAGCCAAAATGGATCTGGATCGCGCTGCTCATGAGTTGAATGACAAGCTCGCAGCCAAGGGTGGCAGTGCCAATGTGGCAGTGCTCAAGAGCGTAGTCACTCAAGCCAGCTCAGCCATTCCTGTAATGCCTTTGTACATTGCAATGGTATTCAAAAAAATGCGCGAACAAGGTGTGCATGAAGGCTGTATGGAACAGATCTACCGCATGTTCAGCCAGCGCCTGTATAAAGCAGACGGCAGTGCTGCACAGACCGACAGCGAAAACCGTCTGCGTTTGGATGACTGGGAACTGCGCGAAGATATTCAGCAGCATTGCCGTGATCTGTGGCCTCAGGTGACGACAGAAAATCTGGCAGAGCTGACCGATTATCGCGAGTACAAAGACGAGTTTATTAAGCTGTTTGGCTTTGGTATCGCAGGCATTGATTATGATGCCGATGTGGATCCCTATGTTGAATTTGATGTGATTCAACTCTAAGTAATTAAGTTATTTAGAAAATGCCGCTACTACAGCGGCATTTTTTATGGAAGAATCTGCCCGCCTCTGCGCTATGCACAGACGGCCATCCAGATAAACATTCTATTTTTGCAGGAGCACATATGAAGATCAGCGCGCGTAATACCCTGAAAGGCACTATCAAAGCCATCGAAGAAGGTGTTGTGAACAATGAAGTGACCATTGAACTGGCCCCAAATGTTGAGCTGACCGCAGTTGTCACCAAAGCCTCCTGCGAGCGTCTGGGCCTGCAGGTTGGTGGCAGCGCCTGTGCCATCATCAAAGCCAGCAGTGTTATGGTTGGTGTGGAATAATTATTCCCTAGAGCATAAATAACGCGGCATTGGCCGCGTTTTTTGCTTAATCCGATAAAACAAAACGCCGGCAAATCGCCGGCGTTTTTTGTAGAGCTGAAGAAGTTAACACAGCTCAATTGTCAATCCTGTGATTATTGCTCGGTGATAACCTGAGATTCCTGAACAGGATATTCAATCCTGGCTTTGGATTTCAGATCTGCAACCAATGCCAGATAGTCGGCATTCGCATATTCAGAACCCAGACGCTGCTTGATGGTCGCCAGCACTGAGTCATTAACACCTTGAGCT
Organism: Shewanella sp. GXUN23E; assembly: GCF_050865035.1. NCBI lineage: Bacteria > Pseudomonadati > Pseudomonadota > Gammaproteobacteria > Alteromonadales > Shewanellaceae > Shewanella > Shewanella sp. GXUN23E. Next base: position 40,149 of record NZ_JBOZWP010000021.1, read on the forward strand.
GCATTAACTTTATCCAGTACGACCACGGCATATCCCTGAGCCAGCGCAACAGTGTCCACTACAGGCTTATCAGCAGGTGTTGCCATCTGGAAGGCCTTGCTGACGATAGCAGGATCCAGATCCTGGGTGAAACGACCCAGGTCATTACGGGCCTCCAGAACAACCTCATCACCGGCTTTGATCTGATTCATCAGAGTCTGGGCGGCATTACGGGCCAGTTCATTGGCCTGCTCCTGCACCAAACGGGCTTCGATATCGGCTTTAACATCAGCAAAAGGCAACACGCCAGCGTTCTGATGCTTATTCACCCGCACCACAATTGCATGATTTGGCGCAAGCTCAATCACATCAGAGTTTTCGCCGTTCAGCAGTACAGGATCTGAGAACGCGGCCTGAACCACTGCAGCATTGGACAGTGCCGCAGGCGGATTGTTACGAGGGAACATAGCGGTGGTTTTCACTTCAGCGCCAACTTCTTTGGCAGCATCGGCCAAAGTATCCGGAACTTCGTAACTGATATCTCTGAGCGTCTGCTCCAGTTGATAAAACTCATCCGTGGCTTTGTCAGTCTTCAGCTGATCAATCACCTGCTGTTTTACATCAGCAAATGCGGCAGTCTGGCTGGGTTCAATATCATCCAGCTTGATAATGTGATAACCAAAGTCCGACTTAACAACCGGCGAAATACCACCTTTCTCGGTAATGGCAAACAGCGCTTCATCAAACTCTGGCTGCATTACGCCTTTTTCGAACCAATCGAGTTGACCGCCATTGTCAGCGCTGAACTGATCATTGGAGTTTTCTTTGGCCAACATGGCAAAATCAGCGCCATTTTCCAGCTCTTTATGCAGTGCTTCAGCCTTTGCCTTATCCGCCGCATCATCACCGGTGTTTATCAGAATATGGGCCGCCAGACGTTTTTCCGGCGTCTGATACGCTGACTTGTGCTCATTGTAATAAGTTTCAGCATCGGCATCGGTCACCTTGATGTGCTTGGCCAGATCCGCCACATTCAGCTCTACATAATCCAGACTGATCATCTCTGGGCTCACAAACTGAGCCTGATTGGCATCATAGTAAGCTTTCGCCTGGGCTTCAGTGACGCTGATGTCCTTGGTGAAGGGCTCTGCGGCAACAATCTTGTACTGGATATTGCGGGTCTGTCCCTGCAACTCAGCCAATTGTTTGGCTTCGTCAGCCAGCACAAATTCACTGCCAACCAAGGTCGCAACGAGTTGATTGGAAGTCAGGTCCTGACGCATCATTTCGCTGAAGGCAGCTGGCTGATAACCCAATTGGGCAAGCAGTGAGATATAACGGTTATTATCAAACTGGCCGTCAGTCTGGAAGGCTGGCTCAGACACGATCGCCTGCTTGATCTGCTCGTCTGATACGCGCAGTCCCAGCTCGTTGGCGGCCTGTTCAATCAATACCTGGGCAACCAATCTGTCCAGTACTGACTTCTTCAGATTAGCCAGATAGTTCTGGTCGCTGGCCAGGGCGCTGAACATATCGCCCAACTGCTGCTCCATGCGCGCCCGCTCATTCTGGTACGCCTTTTCAAGTTCGGCGTTGCTGATCACCTGCCCGTTAACTGTCGCAGCAGGTACTTCGCTGGATGAACCCAGATAGCTGCTGACACCGGCAAATGCAAAAGACAATATCACCAGGATGAGGATGCTCTTCGCAATCACACCCTGTGAACCTTCGCGGATCTTCTCTAACATCAGATTTCTCGCTCGTTGCGATTAAAAAAAATCAAAAAGGCGCTTCACTTGGGTGACAGCGCCTTAAAAGCTTGGGTATTCGCGTCTTGTTTAAAGCACTCATACCGGGTAATGACCTTCATCAAAATCATCACCCCTTAATTCGTAAAAAGCACTGCTGTGCAGTGCTTCATCATACGACAGCCTCGGGGGCTGAACCGTTATCAGTTAACGGCGTCTTTCAGCGCTTTACCAGCTTTGAATGCTGGAATGTTAGCAGCTGCAATCTTGATTTCTTTACCAGTTTGTGGATTGCGACCAGTGCGCTCTGCACGCTGACGAACTTCAAAAGTACCAAAACCAACAAGAGAAATTTTCTCGCCGTCTTTCAGACCTTCGGTCACAGCAGCGATGAAAGAGTCCAGTGCACGACCAGCAGCAGCTTTGGAAATGTCAGCACCGGTAGCGATTTTCTCGATTAGTTCAGATTTGTTCATGTCATCCCCTTGAATGTAATTTTGCGCCGCTACCAAATCCTTCTCTAGAGCGGTCTGCGGAGGCTTTTATAACAAGCTTGAATATAAAGTTCAAGCCCTGTACCAAAACCATAAAGAATTAATTAGTAATTCGCTCAAAGCCAGTCCCCCCAAGGGTTTGAGAGGTCTGGCCCGCTACGAATCTAGGCTACCACAGCTTTGCCCTTTGTTAAGCCCTTTTTTTAACTTTTTTAGTGAGATAAGGCAATTTTTTGCGTTATCCCAAGTTTTTGACCACTTCAAAACCCTCTACCGGTCGTTCAAGCGCCAATTTCAGGACTTCATCAACCCATTTAACCGGGTGAATTTTCAGGTCAGCGATAACATTTTCCGGAATTTCTTCCAAATCACGCTCATTTTCTTTAGGGATCAGCACATGTTTGATACCGCCACGGTGCGCCGCCAGCAGCTTCTCTTTCAAGCCACCAATGGGCAACACTTCGCCGCGCAGAGTAATCTCACCTGTCATGGCGACATCCGCTTTTACCGGATTACCGGTCAGTGTCGACACCAGTGCGGTACACATGGCGCAACCCGCTGATGGGCCATCTTTGGGCGTAGCGCCTTCTGGCACGTGTACGTGAATATCACGCTTCTCATAGAAGTCAGGGTTGATACCCAATTGCTCGGCACGTGCACGAACCACTGTCATCGCCGCCTGAATAGATTCCTGCATGACATCCCCCAGCGAACCTGTGTAGGTCAGCTTACCTTTACCCGGCACGGATGTAGCCTCAATGGTCAGCAAATCACCGCCGACCTGAGTCCAGGCCAGACCGGTTACCTGACCAATCTGATTACGGCTTTCGGCTTTACCGAAATCAAAACGCTGTACGCCGAGGAAAGACTTCAGGTTTTCCTGAGTGACATGCACCTGTTTGATGGATTTATCCAGCAGAATCTGTTTCACCACTTTACGACACACCTTTGACAGCTCACGCTCCAGCGAACGCACGCCGGCTTCGCGGGTGTAATAGCGGATCATGCCCAGAATTGCACCATCATCAACCTTCAGCTCACTGGCTTTAAGGCCGTTTCGCTCAATCTGTTTTGGCAGCAAATGTTGCTTGGCGATGTTCAGCTTCTCATCTTCGGTATAACCGGACAGACGGATCACTTCCATACGATCCAGAAGTGGCCCTGGGATATCCATGGAGTTGGAGGTCGCCACAAACATCACGTCAGACAGGTCATAATCCACTTCCAGATAGTGATCGTTGAAGGTGGAGTTCTGCTCAGGATCCAACACTTCAAGCAATGCTGAGGCTGGATCGCCACGCATATCGCTGCTCATCTTGTCGATTTCATCGAGCAGAAACAGCGGATTCTTTACGCCAACCTTAGCCATCTTCTGGATGATTTTTCCCGGCATAGAGCCGATATATGTGCGACGATGTCCACGAATTTCCGCTTCATCACGCACGCCGCCCAGCGCCACGCGCACGTACTGACGACCCGTCGCCTTGGCAATTGATTGCCCCAGCGAGGTCTTACCGACACCTGGTGGGCCAACCAGACACAAAATTGGGCCTTTAAGTTGCTTGACCCGGGTTTGCACCGCCAGATATTCCAGGATGCGCTCTTTGACTTTTTCCAGACCATAGTGATCCAGATCCAGCGTCTCCTGAGCCTTGGCTAGATCGCGCTTAATTTTTGAACGCTTCTTCCAGGGAACAGATGTCATCCAGTCAACATAGCTGCGCACTACCGTAGCTTCTGCTGACATAGGTGACATCATTTTCAGTTTGTTCAGCTCGGCCAGGGCTTTCTCTTTGGCATCAGCAGGCATATCAGCCGCTTCGATTTTCTTGCCAAGGCCTTCGAACTCATCATGACCTTCATCAAGATCGCCAAGCTCTTTCTGAATCGCTTTCATTTGCTCATTCAGATAGTACTCGCGCTGGCTTTTTTCCATCTGCTTTTTGACCCGGGTGCGGATACGTTTTTCAACCTGTAATAGGTCAACTTCCGCTTCCATCATGGCCATCAGATATTCCAGGCGCTCGGCGACATTCACCATTTCCAATACTGACTGCTTGTCAGCCAGCTTAAGCGGCATATGAGCTGCCATGGTGTCAGCCAGTCGTGCAGCTTCATCAATACCACTCAGTGACGTCAGCACTTCAGGAGGGATCTTCTTGTTCAGTTTGATATAACCTTCAAACTGACCAATCGCGCTGCGAACCAGAACCTCTTCCTCTTTGTCATCCATATCTTCGGAGGACAGCAATTCAGCCTGGGCAACAAAGAAGTCATCTTCTTTGACATAACGTTTGATACGGGCACGACGTCCACCCTCTACCAACACCTTGACAGTGCCATCAGGCAGTTTCAGCAACTGCAGTATGGAGGCGACTGTACCGACATCGAAAATATCTTCAGTGCCCGGTTCATCCAAATCGGCATCACGCTGGGCCACCAGAATAATCTGCTTGTCCTGAGCCATGGCGGTCTCAAGGCAGCGAATGGACTTTTCCCTTCCAACAAATAACGGAATAACCATATGTGGGTAAACCACTACGTCGCGCAGTGGCAGGACGGGGAGTTCTATATGCGTATCACGCTCTGAGGTCATAGTATGATTCCGTCTCAACTTAGTAAGTTATTACGAGTATATTGGGACAAATTGCGGTGTTTCAATGCCAGAATGAAAAAAAGGAGCTACCTGAGCTCCTTTTTTAAAACAATGATTACAAAAGACTAATTAATGCTCACCAGCAGCCTGGCTTTCATTGTTTTCGTAGATAAGCAGTGGGCTGGACTCGCCTTTAACCACAGATTCGTCAACCACCACTTTAGCCACACCTTCAGAAGAAGGCAGGTCATACATGGTATCGAGCAGAATGCCTTCCACGATTGAACGCAGACCACGGGCACCGGTTTTGCGGGACATAGCTTTCTGGGCGATGGCTTTGAGCGCGTCGTCACGGAACTCCAACTCGACCCCTTCCATATCCAGCAGCGCCCCATACTGTTTGGTCAGTGCGTTTTTCGGTTCGGACAGAATTTGCACCAGTGCATCTTCATCCAGCTCCTGCAACGTTGCCACCACTGGCAGACGACCGATGAACTCAGGAATAAGACCGTACTTAACCAGGTCAGCAGGCTCTACCTGCAGCAGGGTTTCAGAGACAGACTTCTTGTCACTTTCACCTTTCACCTGAGCCCCGAAACCGATGCCTGAGCTTGACTCACAGCGCTGTTCGATCACCTTTTCCAGGCCAGCAAATGCACCGCCACAGATAAACAGGATCTTGGAGGTATCAACCTGCAAGAATTCCTGCTGTGGATGCTTACGCCCCCCCTGAGGAGGTACTGCAGCAATAGTACCTTCAATCAGTTTAAGCAGCGCCTGCTGCACACCTTCACCGGAAACATCCCGGGTGATTGAAGGGTTGTCTGACTTACGACTGATCTTGTCAATCTCGTCAATGTAGACAATACCGCGCTGCGCTTTTTCAACATCATAGTCGCATTTTTGCAGCAGCTTCTGGATGATATTCTCTACATCTTCCCCCACATAACCGGCTTCGGTCAGGGTCGTGGCATCCGCCATGGTAAAAGGCACATTCAAACTTCTGGCCAGAGTTTCTGCCAGCAGCGTCTTACCACTGCCGGTTGGACCAATCAGCAGAATGTTACTTTTTCCAAGCTCCACACCGTCTTTTGGCGATGTGTTTTTCAAGCGCTTGTAGTGGTTATACACCGCTACCGACAACACCTTCTTCGCCTGCTCCTGACCGATAACGTAATCGTCAAGATGAGCACGCAACTCATGGGGCGTTGGCAACTTGTCGTGATCCCGCTTGGGCGAAATCTCTTTAATTTCTTCGCGAATAATGTCGTTGCAAAGTTCAACGCACTCGTCGCAAACGTAAACAGAAGGCCCGGCGATCAGCTTACGCACTTCGTGCTGGCTTTTGCCACAAAAAGAGCAATACAGCAGCTTTCCGCCATCGCCGTTACTTTTGTTGTCACCCATTCTACTACCTCTTATGCAGCCTGCTTTACTGCCAGTCTGTGTCGGTCATCTCTATGTCATCAGCATAGCTCAACCGACAACGAAATTCAGCTGCGCTTGGTGAGAACAGAATCAACCAAACCGTATTCCACTGCCTGCTGGGCACTCATGAAATTATCACGGTCAGTATCGCGCTCGATCACTTCCAGTGGTTGACCGGTATGATCCGCCAGCATTTGGTTGAGTTTCTGTTTAATGCCAAGGATTTCCTGAGCGTGAATGGCAATATCCGATGCCTGCCCCTGGAATCCACCCAACGGTTGATGGATCATCACACGCGAGTTTGGCAAACAATGACGTTTACCCTTCTCTCCGCCAGCGAGCAAAAATGCGCCCATGCTGGCAGCCTGGCCAATACACACTGTACTTACATGCGGCTTGATAAACTGCATGGTGTCATAAATCGCCATACCTGCGGTTACACTGCCGCCTGGCGAGTTGATGTACAGATAGATATCCTTGTCTGGACTTTCTGACTCCAAAAACAGCAGCTGCGCCACAATTAGATTGGCCATGTGCTCTTCAACCTGACCAACCAGAAATATCACCCGCTCTTTGAGCAGACGGGAATAGATATCATAGGAGCGCTCACCCTTGGCAGTTTGTTCAACAACCATAGGTACAAGTGCGTTAAGTACTGATTCCGGCGCTTTTTGCATTCTTCCTTCCCTAAAAACGAAAATGGTTCGCATGAGAAAAACCCATACGAACCATTATAAATGGCCTGAGGCCAAACAAGTCAAGTTTCGCTTATGCGCGACCGGTAGCCTTGTTCATAAATTCTTCAAAAGCAACTTCTTTGTCAGTCACTTTTGCAGATTCCAGCAGAGCTTCAACAGCTTGCTCTTCCAGCGCTACATTGCGCATGTTTTGCATCAGTTCCTGGTTGCTGTTGTAGTAAGCAACAACTTCAGAAGGATCTTCGTAGGCGGAAGCCATAGACTCGATCAGCGCGTTTACACGTGCTTCGTCAGCTTTCAGTTCGTTTGACTTGATCACTTCACCCAGCAGCAGACCCACTTTAACGCGACGCTCTGCCTGCTCGGCGAACAGCTCAGCTGGCAGTTCTGGCATGTTGGCAGCCTGGCCACCAAAACGCTGCATTGCCTGCTGGCGCAGTACATTGACTTCGCCATCGATCAGTGCTTTTGGCAGATCGATATCATTGTTAGCCAGCAGACCAGCGATAACCTGCTCTTTGATGTTGGCTTTCAGAGCCTGAGCCAGTTCACGCTCCATGTTCTTACGGATTTCAGCTTTCAGGCCTTCAACGCCTTCTTCAGCGATACCGAACTGCTTGGCAAACTCATCGTTCACTTCTGGCAGGTTAGCACCCAGTACGTCAGTCAGAGTAATGGCGAACTTGGCGGCTTTACCTTTCAGGTTTTCAGCGTGGTACTCTTCTGGGAAAGTCACGTCGATATCGAATTCTTCACCGGCTTTGTGACCCTTGATGCCTTCTTCAAAGCCTGGGATCATGCGGCCGCTACCCAGTTGCAGTTCAAAGCCTTCAGCCTTGCCGCCTTCAAACTCTTCACCGTCTACCGAGCCAACAAAGTTGATCTTCACTTTGTCGCCTTCAGCCGCTTCGCGCTCAACAGCATCGTACTGAGCGTGCTGCTTGCGCAGGGTCTCGATCATGCTGTCTACGTCTGCGTCAGTTACAGTCGCAACTGGCTTTTCAACTTCGATAGCGTCCAGGCCTTTCAGCTCAACTTCTGGGTAAACTTCAAAAGTCGCTACGAACTCAAACGCGTCATCTTTGGTTTCACCTGGGATAAAGGTTGGTGCACCAGCTGGGTTCAGCTTCTCAGCGATGATGGCTTCGATGAAGTTGCGCTGCATAACCTGACCGGTTACGTCCTGACGGATAGCTGCGCCATAACGCTTGGCGATAACACTGGCAGGCACTTTGCCTGGACGGAAACCTGGCATACGAGCACGCTTGGCTTCTTGTTTCAGGTTTTCGGCAACCAGCTTTTCAATTTGCTCAGCTGGTACAGAGATGGTCAGGCGACGCTCCAGGCCTTGAGTTGTTTCAACAGAAACTTGCATTGTTTTACCTCGAAATATGTCTAACGTCCTTTGCAATAGCCGAATCATTCCGCTATTCAGGTATTCGTTTCTTGATCTAAATTTATCGCTCTAATGCCCATGGGAACTCAGTTCCGGCACCTGTCGCTCATACTGATTAATCATCAAGACGCGACATTATAGCCAGCGAATTTTTCAGAGTCGAGTGTCAATAGGCGTTTGCAAGGCATAAAAAAAGCGACCTAAGGTCGCTTTTTTTATTTCTTTTTTAAAGAAGTGGGGTGGCTAATGGGACTCGAACCCACGACAACTGGAATCACAATCCAGGGCTCTACCAACTGAGCTATAGCCACCACTGATATGGTACGCCCGGCAGGATTCGAACCTGCGACCATCCGCTTAGAAGGCGGATGCTCTATCCAACTGAGCTACGGGCGCATGACCGGCAGAATTGCTTCTGTATCCTGTCCGACAGACAAAGCGCTTGCTTTGCCTTTGAAAACTGGTCGGTGATAGAGGATTCGAACCTCTGACCCTCTGCTCCCAAAGCAGATGCGCTACCGGACTGCGCTAATCACCGATGATTCTGTTGAGCGCCTTGAATCAGGCTGTCTCTCTGGAACGGAGCGCATAGTATCTGCAAGGCTCCGCGGGCGTCAATGTTTTTTTTAGGCGGGTGAATCACATGCCGATAAATACAGCAACTCAGCGCAATTTCAGGCTAAAGCCGCCTAATTGCCATATTAGCAAACACAGCTTTCGACCAGCTTAGGGCTTGTGACAATGACACTGCATGGTCCCGCTGATAGAATACCGCGCAATTCAGCGCCCGCAGTTAAGGACAGATAACACCATGACAGCCAAGTTAATTGACGGCAAAGCCATTGCCCAAACCATCCGTAATCAGGTCGCCACCAAAGTTGCCGATCGCAAAGCCGCCGGTATGCGTGCACCGGGATTGGCGGTAATTCTGGTAGGACAGGATCCCGCATCCCAGGTTTATGTTGGCAGTAAGCGCAAGGCATGTGAAGAAGTCGGCTTTATCTCCAAATCCTACGACTTACCTGCAGATACCAGCGAAAAAGAATTGCTGACACTCATTGATGAGTGTAATCAAGATGAGACCATTAACGGTATTCTGGTTCAGCTGCCACTGCCAGAGCATATTAATGCTGCCAAGGTGCTCGAACGCATTACCCCGGACAAAGATGTGGATGGCTTTCATCCTTACAACGTTGGCCGTCTTTGCCAGCGTATTCCGGTTTTGCGCCCCTGCACACCAATGGGCATTATGACGCTGATCCGCGCCGTAGGTATCGACACCTACGGAATGGACGCCGTCATTGTTGGCGCATCGAATATTGTCGGTCGCCCAATGTCATTGGAGTTATTGCTGGCTGGCTGCACAACCACTGTCTGTCATCGTTTCACCAAAGATCTGGAAGCTAAAGTGCGCGGCGCCGATCTGCTGGTAGTTGCCGTAGGAAAGCCTGGTTTTATTCCCGGCAACTGGATTAAACCCGGCGCAGTGGTGATTGATGTGGGTATCAATCGCCTGGAAAATGGCAAATTGGTTGGCGATGTGCAATTTGAGCAGGCCGCAGAGCGCGCTGCGTTTATCACCCCGGTTCCCGGTGGTGTGGGCCCTATGACCATTGCCAGCCTGCTGGAAAATACCCTGTACGCTGCCGAGCGTTTTCACGACCACAGGTAAGATTTAGTACCAAGAGCAAATAGCCGGCAGTTGCCGGCTTTTTCATGCCGTTAAAAAGCGATTGATATAAAGACAAAAACGCCGGTCACTGTTATCAATGACCGGCGTTTGTATGTTCAAGTCCGCAATAGCAGACCGGCTTACTTCTTGCGCCAGGTTGTTCCTGCTGGGCCGTCTTCAAGCACCACATTCAGTGCATTCAGACGATCACGGGCCGCATCGGCTGCTGCCCAATCTTTTTCGGCCCGGGCACGATTACGCTCGACGATCAGGGCTTCAATTTCAGCCACTTCATCGTCATTGCCCTCGCCTTTGAAGAAAGTTTCCACATCCAGACTCATGATACCCAGCACATCGGCCAGTTGCTTCATCGCCACACCCAGCGCCGACGCTGCGGTCAGATCCTCGCCTTTCAGGCGATTGATCTCACGTACCATATCAAACAGTACTGAGTAGGCTTCCGGCGTGTTGAAATCATCATTCATGGCCTCTTTGAAACGGGCCACATATTGCTCAGCGCCAGCCGCTGCAACCGTCAAATCCAGACCTTTGAGCGCGGTATACATACGCTCCAGTGACGCACGCGCCTGTTTCAGATTGTCTTCTGAATAGTTCAGCTGGCTGCGATAGTGACCTGACAGCAGGAAGTAACGCACGGTTTGGGCATCGTAATGCGCCAATACATCGCGGATGGTAAAGAAGTTGCCCAGAGACTTGGACATCTTTTCTTTGTCTACCATCACCATGCCGGTGTGCATCCAGTAATTCACATAAGGCGTGTCATGGGCGCAGCAAGACTGGGCAATCTCATTCTCATGGTGCGGGAACTGCAGATCAGAGCCACCGCCATGAATATCAAAGTGCAGGCCCAAATGCTTGCTGTTCATGGCAGAGCATTCAATGTGCCAGCCAGGACGACCGGGACCCCATGGCGATTCCCAGGTAGGCTCTCCCGGCTTGGACATTTTCCACAGCACGAAATCCATCGGGTTGTGTTTGTGCTCATCGACTTCAACGCGGGCACCGGCCTGCAACTGATCCAAATCCTGACCGGACAAACGGCCATAAGCGGGGAAAGACGGCACACTGAACAGCACATCACCGTTGTCCGCCACATAGGCATGGCCTCGGGCGATCAGCAGTTCAACCATCTCGATGATCTCGGCAATGTGCAGGGTTGCGCGGGGCTCGAAATCCGGGCGTACCATATTCAGCGCATCAAAATCAGCATGCATTTCACCGATCAGACGCTCAGTCAATGCTTCACAGGTTTCACCATTTTCATTGGCGCGCTTGATGATTTTGTCATCCACATCAGTGATATTGCGCTGGAAGTTAACGTCATAACCCAGGTATCTGAGATAACGCACTATCATGTCGAAAGAAACAAAAGTACGGCCATGGCCAATATGACACAGGTCGTAAATCGTCACACCACACACATACATGCCGACTTTGCCCGGATGTATTGGTTTGAATTCCTCTTTCTGACGACTGATGCTGTTGTAAATCTTCAACATGGGTATCTCTTTAACCATTTCTGCTTGGGATAAAACGAGGCGTCAGTCTACCATGGCGCCAAGCGCCCTTGCATCAGATATCTTTGCAATTGCAGCAGTGCGCATACGCTCTTTTCGCATTGAGACCGATAAGTTAGAATCCGCTCCAACTTCCAGAAGCAACTGAGTATCGAAATATGATTACTTTGCACACCAATCACGGCGACATCAAACTGCAGATGTTCGCAGACAAGGCTCCTGCCACTGTAGAAAACTTCATTCAGTACGCCAAAGACGGCTTTTTTGATGGCACTATTTTTCACCGTGTTATCGATGGATTCATGATCCAGGGCGGTGGTTTTAACGAAAACATGCAGCAGAAGCCTACCCGCGGCGCAGTCAAAAATGAAGCCAACAACGGCCTGTCCAACAAAGCGGGCACTATCGCCATGGCCCGCACATCTGATCCACACTCAGCAACCTGCCAGTTCTTCATCAATGTGAACGACAACACCTTCCTGGATTTCAAAAACGAATCCATGCAGGGCTGGGGTTACTGCGTATTTGGTGAAGTGGTCGAAGGTATGGATGTGGTTAACGCCATCAAAGGCGTTAATACCCGTAACCACGGTATGCATCAGGATGTGCCTGTTGACAATGTGGTCATCCAAAGCGTGACAGTAGAGGAATAATCCTCCCGGATGCGCACCCTTATTATCGGCGATCTGCACTTAAGTGCCGATCGCCCGGATATCACCGACGCATTTTGCCGCTTCCTCGACACGCTGCCGGATGACACTCAGGCCCTATACATCCTAGGGGATCTGTTTGAAGTGTGGGTGGGTGATGATATTGCCGAGCCTTTTGCCAAAGAGGTCGCCCGGCACATCAAAGCTGTTTCCTGCCGCTTACCTGTGTATTTCATTCACGGAAACCGGGATTTCATGCTGGGCCGTCAGTTTGCCAAAGAAGCAGGCATGCAATTGCTGCCTGAAGTGTTTAAGACCTTACTCTATAACAAGCCAACTGTGCTGTTACATGGTGACAGTCTGTGCACGTTGGATGAGGCCTATCAGCGATTTCGCCGGTTTCGTTCTGTCCCCCTGTTTCGCTGGATTTACTCCAAACTGCCCAAACGCAAGCGACTGCAAATCGCCGCCGACCTGCGCGGCAAAAGCAAGCGGGACAATCAAAGTAAAAGCGACGAGATTATGGATGTAGAATCTTCCGCAGTTGCTGATTTGATGAGAACATCAGGCGCGATGCAGATGATCCACGGCCATACTCACAGACCGGCCATTCATCAACTGGATAGCAAGCAAACCCGGATGGTCGTGGGCGACTGGTATCATCAGGGCAGTGTGTTGACCATTACACCAGAAGGCAGTGAATTGACCACGCTGACGTTGTGATATTGAATCATCAGGGCCGAACGGTCCTGATGCTTTTTCCAACGGGCAGCTGAATTGAGTGATGCAGCAGTGCGCCACGGTAACCGCACCACCTAACAGAGCAGCCTGTAACGGAGCAAGGTACAACGGACCTTCGGGCAACAGCGCAACAAACCTGCGCAACCATTAGAGATACGAACTTAACCAGTAGGTCAAAAGCCACGACTAAGCCGGCACGCCGCTGTGAAAGCGAAATTCAGGGTCGGGGTCACAAATAAGTCTGGCTTCCAGTTCACGCCAATAGGCCACCCGTTCATCAATTGATTCACCCGCAACCTGTCTTGCAAGAGCCAGATAGTCCTGATAATGCCGGGCTTCCGAGCGCAGCAAAGACACATAGAACTTTTCAAGCTCCGGATCCATATGAGGAGCCAGTGCCGCAAATCGTTCACAGGATCGGGCTTCAATGAAGGCGCCGACAATCAGGCGATCAATCAGAGTCAAAGGCTCATGGGTCCGCACATGCTGCATCATGCTCTTGGCATATCGTCCGGCATGCAGATTCTGATAAACAATCCCTCTCGCCTGCATAATCTCCAGCACCTGCTCGAAGTGATGAAACTCCTCCTTGACCAATCGCAGCATTTTACTGATAAGGTCATCTCCCCAAATGATCCCGGACTTTACCCGGAGAGTCCCCTTGAGCTCGCCCTTGGACAAATCCCTCGCCAGAAATGCCTGCATATCCCGGTCATTGTGATAGACAAACTCTTCATAGGGCCGCGCCCATGCCAGCAACTGTTCACCACTGCAGTCATCCACTCCGTATTTTCGCACCATAAACAACGCAGTCTGGGCAGCTTTCAGCTCACAGTTGCAGTGATCTATCAAAATCAACGGTAGGTTTTCCTGTTTACAGGCCACCTGGATCCAGGCCTGTGGAGTCTTACACCCCAAAAACTCGATAACCAGCGCCAACAGCGACTGATACATAAGGATTTCCTGGCAATACTGATGATGATTAATTGTCCCATCGCCCGCTTTTGCAAACAAGTTGACGAGTCCGTTCGTTCATACGCATCAAAGTTATCTGCTCATTTGTTAACCACTTGACCGAAGTTAAGAATTGGTTAATAAATGAAGGGGTGCAGTATCAGTTCGTCTGATGTTTGGCGAGCACCTGGTTTCAGCTAAACGAGGATAATTATAATGATATTGAATCACTTGATGGGGTTATACACCCACCCCAAACAGGAATGGCAGGCAATTGAGCGCAATCACGAAAAAACCGGCAGCAGTTTAAGCCACATTTTACTGATCTCACTCATTCCTGCGATCTGTGCGTACATTGCCAATACCCAAATTGGCTGGAACCCAGGCGCAGGAGAGCCGCTGTTTCTGACACAGGAAAGTGCCCTGTTTATGTCTGTGGGCATGTATTTTGGTTTAATTGCCGGTGTGTTTGGATTGGCTTATCTGGTGTACTGGATGGCCAAAACCTTCGATGCCGAACCTAACTATACTCAGGCACTGGAGTTAGCAGTTTATACCGCAACACCGCTGTTTATGGTTGGATTTTCAGCGCTCTATCCGGAACTTTGGTTCATTATGCTGGTTGGTCTGCTGGGATTAAGCTACTCGGTATACCTGCTGTACACGGGCGTTCCAATACTGATGCGTATCCCGGAAGAAAAGGGATTTATCTACGCCAGCTCTGTCGTCACCTGCGGTTTGGTGCTATTGGTTGCCTTGATGGGCGCCAGTGTTATTCTCTGGTCCTATGGCCTCGGCCCGGCAATTCAATAATCCTTTGGTTACTTTGTGATACAGGTACAAAACCAAAACAAATATTCAGTCCTCATAAACGCCTGATACTTCTGTCAGGCGTTTTATTTTCCCGCGCCTGCACTGCCACGGCGCCACTTACTCCCACAAACCGGTATTCTCATTGATTGCACTTAATCAACCCCGGCACATCTGCAAACAGTCTCGAGGTTCAGGAGTTCAGTCAGATTTGGGATAATACCAACTTCATTAATAGTTTGATCAATTCAGAGCGTGCCAGGGATGCCGATTCAAGGCGCATTGATTGACTAAGGGTGGTTCCCTTTGAGAGCAATGCAACACAGAAGCAGGATGCCTGACACGCTCACGCAGTGCAGGTTTCAATGCACTTGATACTGCGTTGAGCCGTCTTGACATAGCATCATTATGACTTCGCCGACTCGCCTTGTCTCAAGCGCATTGAACTCCCGCTGAAACAGATCAACTACTAAATGAAATTGGTATCATACCGACACAAACCAAAAGCTGGCCCTATTGCCTAATGCCGTTCACTTAACGTGAACGGCATTAGGAAGTATTTGCTGGTCTTTGACGTCTTTATCCTGGGTCAGAGGCTGATATCGTCCGCCATCGGCCCCGAAATTGGTTTGGGTGACAGCGGCTGCAGAGGCTGCGTGGACTGCGCCTGTTTGAGTACCGCAATGGCGCGCTCCAACTGAGCATCGCT
Organism: Shewanella sp. GXUN23E; assembly: GCF_050865035.1. Lineage (NCBI taxonomy): Bacteria > Pseudomonadati > Pseudomonadota > Gammaproteobacteria > Alteromonadales > Shewanellaceae > Shewanella > Shewanella sp. GXUN23E. The sequence continues at coordinate 55,562 of NZ_JBOZWP010000021.1, forward strand.
GCCCATAAAGGAGGCGTAAGGCAGATTGTCTACCTCAATATCCGGGCTGACTCCCCGGCCTTCCAGTACCCAACGACCATCCATTGCGTATTGAGGATATTCAGCAACACGGGCCATCCCTTTGTCAGTCAACGAATTACGACCAGACAACCACACACCGGCTCCAGCCGTTTGTTTGCCTACCAAAGGTGCCAGCTGCAGCGCCTTGATCCCCGCAGAAAAGGTTTCGCCGTCTGAGTAGGTCAACTGATCGGTCAGCACCACCAAATGTCCCCGGAATGCCTGCTGCATATTAGTATTGGGTGTCCCGCGGGTTGGCGCCCAAAACGCCCAGGCGCGGCGCAGCAACTTCTCAATCACCCAACTGTCGATGTTGCCACCACGATTACGGCGTACATCCACCACGAGCCCGGCCTTATCATAATTGGTGTAAAACTCACGGGCGAAACTGGCGATATCATTGCTGCCCATGGCGTACAGGTGCAAATAACCAAACTGGCCGTCACTGGCCTTATCAACTTTCTGCCGGTTCTGTGCCACCCAGTCAAGATAACGCAACTGACTATCTTTGGCCGGATCGACTGGCTCAACCACAGTTTTAATGGTCTTGCCTTTACGGATCAGCTCCAACAACACCTGAACATTGCGCTGATTGCGCAGCAGTTGGCTGACATCCGCCACGGTTTGCACCGGCTTACCATTGATGGCCCGCAGCACATCCCCCTCTTTGGCATCTACGCCGGGACGAGCCAAAGGCGCCGCTTCTCCGGGAAGTTCAGCATCATATTGATAAATCTGGCTTATTTTCACACCGTCAGCGGTCTGCTGGAAGCGAGCCCCCAGGCTGGCAGCCTTGGGCAGTTCGGGATCTACAGGCAAATCACCGCCCCTGACCTGACTGTGCAACGCATTAAGCTCTCCCATCATCTGTGCAAACACATCATTCAGCTCATGGCGATCCGTGACCCGGTCAACCAGTGGCTGATATTTTTGCCTGAGCACTTGCCAATCAACGCCCCGCATCGACTTATCGAAAAACTGCTCACGGTGCATCAGCCAGGCATCTTCAAACATCTGCTGGAATTCCTGCTCAGGCTCCACCAGTAACTGCCATTGTGCAGTATTGACCCTGGCATTGGTCAAATCAGCTGGCAGCGAGTCCCCGGCATCCAGGATCAACAACTCGGATGGTTTGGATTGCTTGCCAAGCAGCAATTTACTGCCGTCGGCCGACAAACGGTAAGCGCCGATATCCTCGGCGTAAACCTTGGCCTGAGCTTTACCCGGCTCAATAGCAACCACCTTGAGGGTCCGTTTGTCATCCTGCTCATCCAACAGATATAACTTGTCATCGGTGACCGACAGCGAGCTGTAATTACCCGGCGCCAGTGGCACCTGCCACAAACGCTCACTGAGTCCCTGCCAACCGATATTGACTGTGTCATCCTCAGACTCATTCAGCTCAACAGCCGGTGTCAACTCAGTGATCGCCTGGAATGGGAACGTGGCATTGTCAGTCAGCGCCACGGCATACACCTGGCTGCGGCGATCGAATACCGGTCCCATGTTTCGGTCTCCCCAGGGTGAGGATGGCGTCGCCTTGAAATGGCGGTTGGACAGGAAATACAACCAATTACCATCGGGACTGAACGCCGGGGAATAGGACTCGTATTTATCGGACGTCACAAACTGGCTTTTACCGCTGTCCACACCATACAGCACTATCTGCGGACGCTGCGCACCCAACTGGGATTTGGTCAGTGCAAGTACCCGGCTGTCCGGCCCCCAGACGATGTCACTGTAGGGGCCAAGGCCTTCCCCCTCTTTGATAATCACCTTGTTGCGACCACTTTCCAGGTCCAACAGCCAGACATTGCCCTGATAGTCATCATGAGCGATATAACGACCATCGGGAGACAGATGCAGGCTCATGCGCAAACTGTTGCCATCATTGGTCAGTTGTCTGGCATCAACGCGACCATCGGCAGCAAAACGCCAGATCTCCTGCTCACCGGTGGCATCAGAAATGGCGTATACCCAGTTGCCATCGTTATCCAGCACGGCGCTGCGCAAACGGCTGTCGTCTGCAGACGCGACCTCCACCAGCCGGCTGCCATCACTGCCGGCAATCGCCACTTTGCTGCGGGCAGTAATCACTGCTTTGTTGCCAGAGGCCGGGAAGCTCACGTCTGTCATATAGTCCATTGGATTATTGACCCAGTTGCCCCGCAGATACGGAAAATCCGAAGTCAGTTGCAGCGCGACTTTCTCATCCCTGCCATCGTCAGGACTCAGCAGGCGGACATCGGCTCCCAGCTGATAGACGATGCGTCCTTTGTCCATACGAGCATCGCGCACAGCAAAATCCTGATGATGGGTATGCTGGGTAAGATTGTGGCCTTCCAAATCCATCGACCAGATATTCTCAGCGCCGCTGGCATCGGAAATAAAATACAGCCGATCCTGCCACAGCATGGGCTGACGCAATGACCCCTGATGCTCAGGCGCCAGACGCACAGCTTCCCGGCCACCGTCCAGGTTGAAACGCCACAGTTCCCCCATGGCACCACCACGATAGACCCGGGCATTATCTCCGGTCGCCTGCAGTCCAAAACGGGTGAAGAATACCTGTTGGCCGCGACTGTCAACCACGCCCTCAATCGCGTCCATCAGCGGAATATCGCGGCTTATCAGAGTATCGGGAGACACACTGCGCAGCACCCAGGAGCTTGAGGGGCCATTGGCATTGTCAGTGGCGTACAGCACCTGTCCGTCCGGCGTCCAGCCCTGCACTTTGACCCGGCTGTTCTCAAAACTGACGCGTTTGGCCTGGCCACCTTTAATCGGGATCACATAGGCTTCAGTGGTGCCGTCATAATTGGCTTCAAACGCAACCCACTGACCATCGGCAGATATCGCAGCACCGGTTTCCAGTGCCGGCAAACTGGTCAAACGACTGGCCTGCGGCTGGCCCAGTTGCTGGGTCCAGAGATCGCCCTCGGCGGTAAATACCAGAGTGTTGTCATGCAGTGCCGGGGCGCGGAAGTAGCCACGCTCCATCGCCGTGGCGGCATAGGCACTGGAGCCCATCGCCATCAGGCATGCAAAGGTGCAGAGTTTAAGTTTTATCATGCAGTGACTTCCAGAGTTTGTCAGAATCTGCAGTCACTCAGGATTGGGTAAGTTCAGCACGGCATCTGGCCGCTGACTGACACCATCCGCTGGTGCTGCATACTATTGTTATGTGTTGCAGCACGTTATCAAAGAATCTGTCTGTCTTCAGCCGATTTTTGGCCTTTGATGTAAAGGAATGTGACTACTGCGCCCAAAGCAGCCATAAAAAATGCGGCTCCAGGAGCCGCATTATGATCACAGAAACTCGCCTTTGGCATCAAACGGCCAGTCGATCCCGAGCCAGGCCTTGAGAAACGCCTTTTGCTGCTCGCTGGCATTGGCGATACCGCGGATCTGGGCTTTACCTGTTGGCGCCTCACCCAGAGTCACCTTCACGGTTTTAAGCTTATCGTTGGCAAACAGTGTCAGCGAGATCTCTTCTCCAACCTCAAAGTCGCTGATCCGCTTGTTAAACCCAGCTGCAGTGACCTTCAGGCCATTGATGGCAATAATCTCATCGCCCGCATGCACCCCGGCCTGCCAAGCCGGTCCATCCCGTTTGACATGTTCAAGGGTCAGGGCTCCGGATTTCAGTTTCACCCCCAGATTGGGTTTCACTTTATCGTTATCGCCAAAGCTGAGCACCAATCCGGCCTGCTCCAGCAGATTGTTGTAATCCAGTGACAGCGGAGAATCGATATGCTGTTGCCACCAGTTTTGATAGCTCTTGCCGGTCAGCTGGCTCAAAATGCCTTTTACGTCATCCACGCTGAATCCTTTGGGCAGCGTGAAGTCACGGTACAGAGCCCGGTGCACATCACGGTAGGAATGTTGCAGACCGGTATCTTCCAGCAGCGCAAAATCCAGTGCCATCGACGTCAGATAACCTTCCGAATAGATATTCACACTGTGATTGATGGCATAGTCTCCACCACCGCCAATCCAGGCCGTTTCACTGGCTTCCGTCACTGACTGCTGATCGCGCCCGGGACTGTTGATGTTGCGCTCAATCCGCTTGGCCAAATCAGCAAAAAACTCCTTGGGAGTAGCGATACCGGCACGCAGCAGTAACTGGTACTGGAAATAACTGGTGGAGCCTTCGGCCAGCCACAGCAGTTTGGTCATATTTTCATTCTGATAGTCATAGGGTACCAGGCCTTGCGGACGATACGCCTTGACGTTCCAGGTATGGATAAACTCATGGGATGCCGTGGCGATAAAACCCAGATAATCTTCCCGCTCGCGGAAGTTAAAACGCGGCAACTGGATAATAGTGGAATTCAGATGCTCGGTCGCGCCACGCTCACCGCCGGTGGCATGCACCATATACACATAACGCTCAAACGGATAATCATCCCAGATAGCTGATGCCGTGCCACTGAGTGCTTTAAGATCTTTTTCCATCTGGTTCAGATCGTAATTCCCTTCACCCCAGACCACCAGCTCGTAATCCTTGCCATCAGCAGAAAACTCCCGGAAGTGGTTAATGCCGCTCTCAATGGGCGAGTCCACCAGCACATCATAGTTGGCAGCCCTGAAGCCATGACGACCGTCTGCCTGCATGCCTGAATGACTGCGCCAGCCCCGGGGCACATCCAGCTCCACCGTCACCGGTTCATCGCGGTATTGCGGGCTGTACATGAATACCCCACTGGCATCCAGATAGGCATGGGTTGCATCGATATGGCGCACCCGGGTACCCAGCATATCGGCATGGATCTGATAACTGACGGTTACCCCGCTGGTTTCGGGCAGATGAATTTTCCATTCACCGCTGGCGGTACGCTCCCAGCTCAGCCGTTCACCTTTGTCATTGCGGGCATCAAACAGCCTTACGCCATCAGCCAGCGGCAACACCTGATACTTGCCGGTACGCCATACCGGCAGGTTCACCACCAGCTCGTCTGTGGTTTCAGGAAACTGGATCTCCACCTTTGCCAACTGATGTTCCGGGGAGGTCAAATCAATTTGATACTCGACATCGGCGAGTATCGGAAAGGCGGTGACTGCTGTCAGCACACAAATCGCACTTAAACCGGGTTTCACTTGCAATTCCTTCTGTTATCATTCTTTTCATAAAGTTGGCTGAGTATATCAAAACCGACACCCCTCAGTAACACGAACTAAAACAACAGCCTGCTGGTCAGGCCGGTAATAAATCAATGAAATCCCTATCTACCCTGTTTACCTTGGTTTTTCTGGTGTTTTCGCTGCCCTCACAGGCCTTTGACATCATTAAAGATGAAGTCCGGGCCCGCGAAGAGCCCGCCCGCTTCTACCAGGATATCAGCGCCAATCTGAATCATCTCACCGGTAACGAAACCGCCGCCCAGCTCAGTACCCTGGCGATGGCACTGGATCTCAGTCAACCCGAATTATTCCGCAAACTGCATCAAAGTCTTCGCCTTCCCATGGAACCCGGAGTCACCAAATCCACTGAACTGCCCGATAGAGACGCTTTACTGGCCCTGCTTAAACGATACGCCATAGGCAATTACCAGCAGGCAGTGGTGTTGATGCTGGAAGGGCGTATCCAGGGACGGGACAAGATTCGCTACAATGAAGCAATCGCCCTGTATATGGAGGCCCTGGATCTGATTCGCCACGAATCATCCAATCCCATACTGGCACTACGTTTCACCATCCATGACCATCTGGGCTCCCTCAATCAGTTAATCCGTCAGTACCCTACTTCGCAAAGTCATCTGGAATCCCTGCAGGAGGTGTCGCTGACAATCGGCAACAGTTATCTGCGTGCTTATGCGGAATCTCTGCTTGGCGTCTATTACAACAAGCGCGGCGATCAGGCCCGGGCGCTGGAACATTTCACGCTGGCACTGCGGCTGGCCGCCCGTGAGCCTCAGGTACAGCAACTGGCAACCTTGAACTTCAATCTGGCCAAAGTGCACAGGGACATGTCCCACTGGGACGATGCGCTGAAGCACGCTCACGAGGCTGCCAAAGGGTTCAAACAGGTCAACAACGGTCCCTTTCTGTCCCACACCATGACAGTGATCGCCATGGTGTACGGCAACCAGCAAAACTGGCCCAAGGCCATTGATTATTATCTCAATGCCCATCAAATCGATGTGCGGGAAGGTAACCGCATCAATCAGGCCCTGAACATGCACAACCTGGGGGAGGCGTACTCCAAACTGGGTGACTATGATAACGCACTCAACTACCTCAAAAGCGCCAATGACTTTTTCCGTGAAAAGCAATTGAACCATTATCTGGTGTACAACGAAGCGCTGCTGGCTGAGGTCAATCTGGCCGCCCGCAACTGGCAGGCGGCACTGGAGCATGCCAAACAATCCCAACAATTTGCCGAAGAGAAAAAACTGCTGGCTGAGCAGATTGATGCACTGGTGTTTCAGGCATCGGCCCATGAGGGATTAGGCCAGTATCAGCAGGCCGTGGCGGTGCAGCAGGCCATCATCGCAATCAAGGTTATCCCGGGCGCAGCGCCCGAATCCGCCAAGGAGGATACCCTGCTGTCTCAGCAGCAACTGAAACTGGCGCTGAGCAACAAAGACATCAAAATTGAGCAGTTGACCGAGAAACAACGACTGCAAAGCCGTATCGTTATCGGCGGTGCCGTTGTACTGCTGATGTTACTGGTCAGTCTGCTGTACATGCATGCAAGCCGCAGACAGTTGAAAAAGGAGAGCAGTCTGTTGCTGGCGGAACTGAAACAGGACTGCAGCACCGGACATCATGGCAGCCGCGCGCTGATGGAAGCGCTGGCACTGAGACAGCAGCCGGCAACCCTGGTGTTGCTGGGATTGGCGCAGGAGCAATATCCAGAGCTCGCCAAGGGCCAGCATCACGCCTGTATTGAATACAAACATCAGCTTGAGCGCATCGATGAGTTGCAGGGCATGCACAGCTTCGCGCTACGTCCCGGGGTGATGGCGGTGCTGGTTGATGGTCAGTGCGAAGATCAGCAGTTGATCAAACGCCTGAGTGACGAGCTGCAACTGCCCTCACTCACCGCAGGTATTATTCCCTTGCCGCTGCTGCAATCCGAGGAACTGGTGATCGAGCCGGAAATCCAGCTGGAAACGGTGCAAATGGCACTGTATGCCGCCAAGACGCTGCCGGATAATGGCACACCGAGATTTGTCGGTCTGCATCCACTGGATTTTGCGCCTTCGGTGATCTTTGCTCATCCTCTCTACCTGAAACTGGACAAGAGCATTCAACGCGGTTTGATTCGGGTCAGCTGCAGCGGCGACAAAACCGAAATACGCTGGCCACAGATAAATCTGGCCGACTCAGAGGACAACTGACCCCCGTTCAGTGATCTCGAATTATACTAAAAGAGCCTGACCGGTATCCGATGCCGGAACCGCACGAAATATAAATGGATTTAAGGCAGGACAGCAGAATTGATGAAGGACAGTAATCAAGACAAATCTCAGTTGGCGGCACTCACCCAAAAAGTCAATGAAACCCGGGCGGCACTGGAAGAACTCAAAGAAGAAAAAAATGCCAAGCTACAGACTTTGTTGAACTTCTTCCAACACCTTAGCCTGGTGTGTAAGGGCCAGAATCTGGAGCTTGACAATAAACTCGCCAAACTGCGCCGCCAGATGACAGGCTTTGAGTCCCTGGATGAAGCCCTACCCGACATAGTGGAAGTCGAGCGGTTACTTAAGCGCCAGTACAGCCTGATAACCCGGGAGCTGGAACAGGGACGCAACGATCTCACCCGCATGACCCAGCAAATTCAGCGCTTTAAGTTTGCGCCTGAACAGCTGAAAAAAGAGCTGAGTTACTTCCGTCAGGAGCTGACCAAGCCGCTGCATTCGATTTGGGAGTACCTGCCCAAAATCGAGAAACTGATAAGTTTCTATGAAATCCTGATAGACAGCCAGATCCAGCAGCCCCAGGGATTCGATACCGAGCCCAGACACAGGCAACTGGCGCAGGAACTGGCCGGCATGATTGCCGACATTGATTTCCCCGACAACCAGAAGAGCCACATGCTGGTGCTGCAGGAGCAACTGCTGCAGGACGCCGAACCGGGCATGTTGCTGGAAGCCTACCAAACCGTCCTGTCACTGCTGCTGGAAAACATCGCCCGCGAGAAAAATGCCTCCCGGGAGTTTCTGTTCGCCCTGAACGATGCGCTCACGGCCGTGCAGGCAGTGGTGGATGACTCAGCCGAAAGCCATCAGCGTCACGCCGAAGTCAAATCCAGGCTCAATGCCAGCATCAACAGTCAGATGGCCGGCATGGGCAAATCCGTGACCGAAGCCAGTGAACTGGCAGAGCTAAAAGAACTGGTCACCCGTCAGCTCACCCAGATAAAAGACACACTGGCCCGCAAGGAAGCGCTGGAGCAACGCGAACAGGTGATGATGCAAAAATCCATCGATGCCATGCAGAAGGAATTGACAGAGCTCAGCCGCGAGGCCTGCAGCTACAAGGAGCGTTTGTTCGAACAGCAGAAGATCAGCCAGCTTGACCCACTGACGCAACTGCCCAACCGCGCGGCTCTGGAGGAAAAGCTGGAGCAATCCTTCCACAAATTGCAGCGCACCGGCCAGAGTTACTGGCTGGCGGTGGTTGATATCGATCACTTCAAAACCATCAACGACAACTTTGGCCACAGCACGGGTGACAAAACACTGCAGGTGATCGCCATGGCGCTGAAAAATGCCCTGCGGGACACTGAATTTGTCGCCCGTTATGGGGGGGAAGAGTTCGTGTTATTGATCCCCGATGTGGCCACCAGCGACATTGAACACTTGCTTAACCGGGTCAGGGAAAAAATAAAAAGTATTCCCTTTAAATTTAAAAATCAGAGAATTACGGTTACAGTTTCTATTGGGGCTGCACAATTAAGCGTCAAGGAAACGGTCAGTGATACCTTTGATCGTGCGGATGTGGCTCTGTACCAAGCCAAAAATACAACGCGGGACAAGGTCGTGGTTGATGTCTGATCACACATAACCCGGTGCCGCTAAGGAGTTGCCATGATAGTGAAGATCAGTCCAAGAGGCAGTATGGTACAACTTTCACAGCTGGAGGTGGACTCACTCAAGCAAAGTGCCAGAAGTGACCTCTACCAGTTGTATCGCCGCTGCTCGCTGGCCGTGCTGTCATCCGGCCTGAAAAGCGACAATGCGGCCGCGCTGTTCGATCAGCACAGTGATTTTCAAATCAACGTCCTGCAGCGCGAGCGCGGGCTAAAACTGGAGTTGATCAATCCCCCCATCGAGGCCTTTGTCGACGGTCAGATCATCTCCGGCATTCAGGAACACCTGTTTGCAGTACTGCGGGATATCCTGTATCTGTCGACCAAATATACCAACCTCAAACACATCAACCTGACCAACGCCACTCACATTACCAACGTGGTGTTTGACATTTTGCGTAACGCCCAGGCGATTCCACCGGATCGCGACCCCAACATAGTCGTCTGCTGGGGCGGTCACTCTATCAATGCCATCGAATACAAGTACACCAAAGACGTTGGCTATCATCTGGGCCTGCGTGGCATGGATATCTGTACCGGCTGTGGTCCCGGGGCAATGGAAGGTCCAATGAAGGGAGCGGCCATCGGCCATGCCAAACAGCGCATCAAGAATGCCCGCTATATCGGCCTGACCGAGCCCAGTATCATTGCTGCTGAGCCACCCAATCAAATCGTCAACGAGCTGGTGATTCTGCCTGATATCGAAAAACGGCTGGAAGCCTTTGTGCGACTGGGACACGGCATCATCATATTCCCAGGTGGTGCAGGCACCGCAGAGGAGTTGTTGTATCTGCTGGGCATTTTGTTAAATCCTCACAATCAGGACATGATCTTCCCGCTGGTACTGACAGGCCCCAAAGAAAGTGCCGATTATTTCAACCGCATCGACGACTTTATTGGTGCCACCCTGGGTGAGGCAGCCCAGAGTAAATATCAAATCATTATTGATGATCCCGAGCAGGTCGCACGGGTGATGAAAGAAGGTATGAGCGCAGTAAAAACCTATCGTCGCAGCACTGGCGATGCCTACCAGTATCACTGGTCATTGAAAATTGAACCTGAGTTTCAGTTACCTTTCCAGCCAACCCATGAGGTGATGGCCAACCTCAATCTGAGATTCCAGAACAACAAAGCCGAACTGGCAGCCAACCTGCGCCGGGCTTTCTCTGCTATAGTAGCGGGCAATGTAAAGGCCGAGACCATTGCCCTGATTGAAAAACTGGGACCATTTGATATCCACGGCGACAGCGCATTGATGGATATGATGGATACACTGCTCACCGCCTTTGTGGAACAACAACGCATGAAATTGCCCGGCAGCGCCTATGTGCCCTGCTACCGAATAATAAAGTAAATGAACACCTTATTGATTATTGATGGACTCAATCTGGTCAGGCGTATCCATGCAGCCATGGGCACCCGGGTCGACATGGACGCCCTGACCATCAGAATTTCCACCGCCTGCAACAAGCTAATCCGCTTCCATGGCCCAAGCCATGTGATTATTGTCTGGGACGGCGCCAGCGAAAGCTGGCGCAAGCAGTTATATGCCGACTATAAAAAGGGCCGCAAACCCATGCCGGAAGATCTGGCCGCGGCCCTGCCCGCCTTGAAAGCCCAGCTGACCAAAGAAGGCATCAACTCGCTTGATGCTGCCTCTGAAGCCGATGATGTTATCGCCACACTGGCAACCAAAATGGTCAATCACCAGGGACAGGCCATTATTGTGTCTACGGATCGTGGCTTTGCCCAGCTGACCCATCCGGCGATCCGCCAATGGGATCACTTCAGTCAGGCATTTCTGGATGTGGCACAGCTGGAGAAAAAACTAGGAGTAGAAAGATCCCAGCTGCTGGATTTTATTGCCCTCTCCGGTGACAGCGGCAACCGGGTGCCCGGCATTCCCGGAATTGGCCCCAAGTCCGCAGCAGAGCTTCTTCGCGCCTACAAAACCCTGAAAAATGTCTACAACTCGCTGCACATGCTGGGCGCCAAACAGGCCAAAAAGCTGGCGGAGGGCAAAGACATGGCCCGTCTGAGTTACAAACTGGCGAAGCTGCTTACGGATATGCCACTTGAGGTTAACCTCAGTCAGTTCAGAGCACCATTCAACCCGAATTAGACAACGCGGGTTTACCCTGTGCTCACCAATCTGTATCTTATGCACCCAGAATATTCAGCAAGGAAAGCCCGCCCATGAAAGTCAATGCACCTGTTGTTATCGGCAGCCTGGTAGCCGTATATCTGGTGTTTGTTGCCGTCGTCATGATCACCCATGACACCAGTCCCAACTCAATGGATTGGGATGACAGACAAGTGTATAACCTGCAGACCATCTCTACCCTGAATCTGGGACAGGCGAAAGCCGAGGTGATGGAGCTGTTGGGCAAGGCTGATTTTTCCGAAGCCAAACAAGGCACACAGGGACCATTGACTGTGCTGTTTTACCGCACTCACCGAAAAAATTCAGACGGTGAAACCACCCGGGATGAATGCACGCCACTGCTGTTTCGTAACGACAGACTGGTTGCCTGGGGCATAGATACCTACGAACAGTATGTCTCCTCCAGTGCCAACGAACTGTAATCGCCGCTGAATATTCCGTCCTGCTGAAAAATATTCTCCGGGATCGCCTCCGGTGCCGGGACGATAAACGATTTAAAACGTTTTACACTCAGGCGCAAGCAGCTCACAACCGGGTTCAGGGCAACAAAAAACCGGCCAACAGGCCGGTTTTTTGTTCGGTGCCACTTAATACCATATATGGACCATCCGCACAGAAGATTGACCTCATCGCTGCCATGTTAGCCATCGAGTACAAGCGAAATTGGCGACGACATAGTGGTTCTCTGACGAAACAATTTGGTGCCGTAAATCGCGTGGCTGATTTGCCTCCCGAAGGGCGAGTTTTAAAGGCGCGCATGCTGCCCAGAGCCTGCCGTTGTAAACAAGAGGCGATTTATCCCGATAGACCTTCGATTGCTCTGATTGTCTTCACACCTTTAAATTCTCGCTGAGTGACTAAACTCCCATGCGGATTGGTATAGTGCCGCGTCGCATTGCGCTAGCCTGGCAACGCCATCGGTATGCCCGCCAACATGTGCTGCCGCCAGCGTCACGCTGACGGCTTACGCTGCTGTCAGTCCTTTTTATATTCCCGATAGGCTTCACCTTCTGCCAGCCAGGCGGGAGCCGGTTTGCCTTTGAGATAGTGATCGAAATACTCCATCATGCGGATGCTGTAATCCACCTTGTTGGGATATTTCTTCAGATGATGCGGCTCATCCTCATATTGCAAAAACACCACGTCTTTACCGGCCCTGCGCATCGCCAGATACATCTCCACCCCCTGCTCCCAGGGCACTGCATCATCCTTGTCACCAAACATGATCATCATGGGGGTGCGAATACGGTCAGCGTAAAATACCGGCGAGTTCTCAATATACTTTTGCGGCGCCGCCAGCAGGCTCTCACCTATGCGGCTCTGGCCGGTTTCATACTGGAACTGACGGGCAAGACCAGTGCCATGGCGGATCCCGCTGAACGCACTGGTCATGTTGGCCACAGGCGCACCACTGACCGCCGCGGCGAACATGTGCGTCTGAGTCACCGCAAAGGCGGTTTGATAACCACTCCAGGAGTGACCATGCAAACCTATGGCTTTAGGGTCCGCAATGCCCATATCAATAATGTGCTGCACCCCTGAGGTCAGCGCCTGCACCGAAGACGAGCCGGGATAGCCCACTTCAAAGCGAATATCCGGCAGAAAAATCGCGTATCCGTTATCTGCATACCAGGCGAAGTTGGGTCTGTGATTGACCTTCATCGGCGGGAATGCATGCAAACGGTCGCTCATAAAGCGATAGTAATACACCAGCACGGGATAGCGCTTACCGGCTTCATAGTTGTTTGGCTTGATCAGCACCCCATCGAGTTGACGGCCATCGCCATTGGTCCAGCTCACCAACTCGGCTTTGCTCCAGCCAAAGCCTTCGCGCTGCTCATCCAGATGGGTCTGGCGCTCTGCTTCTTCGGGCTTGAGGTACTGGGCAGTGTAGAGATCCGGGAACAGATCATAACGCTCTTTGGAAAATACCAGCGTCTGGGCATCATCGGCGCGGGTCAACAGCTTGAGTTTATAATCACCACTCATCAGCGGCTTAACACCGGCGCTGCCAAGCGTCGCCTGATAGAAGCCATCGCCCTTGGTGCGTTCGCTGTAACCATGCAGCATCAGCGCATTACCATTGTCAGGCGTATCCGGCGCATCCGTGTCCTGGCGCAATCCAGTGACCCGATACTGAACCCCCTGTTGGCGGCCCTTACCTGCAGTCAGCGCAAAGCCCTGTTTGGAGGCGGTGTCAAACTGCCAGATGTCGTACTTGTCATACACCAGTATGCCTTCATCGTCGTCCAGCCAGGGCCCAAAGCCATAGCCCGGAGCCTCTGAGGGATAATCATGGTCCTCATCAGCGAAAGGCACCGGCAAGCCAGCGGTCAGCTCGCTGCGACGGTTGGCGGCAATATCGTGCAGATACACTTTACCCTGCTGGAAGTACACCACATATTTGCCATCCGGGGACAGCGACGGCATCTCACCGCTGGGCTGCTGGCTAATCAGCAACTGGCGGCGACCGGTATTCAAATCCACCAGATAGATATCTTTGAAGAATCCTGCCCAGGTGATCATCCGCCGGTAGGGTAAATCCGAACTGGCCAACAAATAACGGCTTTGCGGGCCCGGTTGCAGATCCGGCATCTGCTCATCGGCCAGTTGCACCACCTGACCACTGCCCAGATGCATCACCGCCTGATAAGTGCGTTTCACCTCGTTATCATATTGCTTGATTTCATGGGGCTTGATCCGGGGATCGTCACCATGCCAAATCTTCAGATTACGCTGAGCAGTGATAACGCCTGTGTCATACAGATCGCCTTCCTGCTCAACTTTAACCTGACTTATCGGCGCAACAATTTTGGGTACCCGTCCGAAAAACAATCTGCGGTTGTCCGGACTGAAATCCAGACTGGCATAACGGTTGATTGTCCACTGGGCAGGGTTATCCAGGGTCTTGGTTTTGTCTGAATTCAGGTTGGTCAGGGTAAGCTGATATACCCGCTCATCGATGGGCGTATCCGCCGGACCGGCAGTGTAGGCCAGCCACTCGCCATTATCGCTGAGCGCCAGCGCACCGCTTTGCATGGCATCCGCGAGAGAAATGTTCGACACCTTATCAGCACCGGCGTCATACCAGCTGATAACGTGCTCATTTTTCTCAATATTATTAATGGCGATGGCAGCACGGCCGCTATCACTGGACAGAGCAAAGGCCGTAACATCTGAAAAATCCAGACGCTTACCGGCACCAAGTACCAGCAAACTGAACGGACTGCCCTGGTCCGCCTTATCAACTTTGGCGCGTTTGTCTTTTGGCTCTGATTTTTTGGCAGCCTCAGCTTTTGCTGACTCTGCGGTATCCTTGTCATCAGGTTTATCCGACTCTTCGTCAGACTCGAACTGAATGGCCAGCAGTTTACCGTCGCCGGAAAACTGGAAGGATTTGACCCGCTCGAACTGTTGCTGCTCGCCGGTCTGGGTATCGAGCAACACCATAGCATTTTTCAGCTTTTTCTTTTCCTTGGCAGAAGCGGTTTCCTGCACAAACAACGAAGGAGCCATGACAGACGCGACAAATCGACCATCGGCGCTGACCTGAGGTTTGGATGCACCGGCGAGTTCATAACTGCGGTTATTGTCCAGACGCTTGACCAACGTCCGGCCATCCCCTCGATCGGGTGATGCCTCTACTGCCAGCAACTGGCCGTTATCAGACAGCACGGGGGATGACAATGACTGAAACGTCATCACATCATTGAGAGTCAAAGGGTGTTGGGTTGCCGCATTGGCGCCAAACGCCAGCAGCACTCCGGAGGCTAAGGGAAGTAACTTCAAGGTTTTCCTCTTCTTGTGTTAGTGGGTCAGATACAGAGGTCTGACAAATATCAATACTTCAGTCAGACTTTACCGCGCAGTCAAACACAGCAGCGACTACACTAAGACTAAAGTCGATTTTGGAGGTTTAATGCCCAATCTTCGCCACTTGGCGGCATTTATGCAAGTTTACATGCCGTTAAAAGCGTGAGATTTATCACCATTGAGTGTGAAAACCTGATGAAAAACGTATAAAATAAGCGCGTCATATGTCATGAAACTTACCTGTAACCGAAACACAGGCGTGACTACTGCAGTAACGACCAACATGGATGGATTCCTGATGTCAAAAAGAACGATTACCGTAATCCCTGGTGATGGGATTGGTCCAAGCATCATTGATTCTGCACTGAAGATTCTCGACAAGGCCGGATGTGATTTTGAATATGAATTTGCTGACGCCGGCCTTACCGCTCTGGAAAAACATGGCGAGCTGCTGCCTCAGCGCACGCTGGATCTGATTGAAAAGAATTGCATTACCCTCAAAGGCCCGCTGACAACTCCTGTAGGGGAAGGCTTTACCTCGATCAACGTTACCCTGCGCAAAAAGTTTGGCCTGTATGCCAACGTGCGCCCTGTGCTGTCATTCAAGGGTACTCAGGCCCGTTACGAGAACATTGATATCATCACGGTGCGGGAAAATACCGAAGGTATGTACTCTGGTCACGGTCAGAAGGTCTCTGAAGATGGCGCTACCGCCGAAGCCACCAGTATCGTGACCCGTCAGGGTGCGGAACAGATTGCCACCTTCGCCTATGAACTGGCACGCAAGGAACACCGCAAAAAGGTAACCATTGTCCACAAAGCCAACATCATGAAGTCCACGTCCGGTTTGTTCCTGAAAACCGCCCGTGAAGTGAGCCTGCGCTACCCGGACATCAAGACCGAAGAAATGATCGTGGACGCCACCTGCATGAAGCTGGTGATGAACCCGGAAAACTTCGACGTAATCGTCACCACCAACCTGTTTGGTGACATTCTGTCAGATCTGTGTGCCGGTCTGGTCGGTGGTCTGGGTATGGCCCCCGGCGCCAACATTGGTCGTGGAGCAGCCATTTTTGAAGCGGTACATGGCAGCGCCCCGGATATCGCCGGTAAAAACCTGGCTAACCCCACCTCAGTGATCCTGGCCTCGATTCAGATGCTGGAATACCTGGGCATGGCCGACAAAGCCGCGCTGATCCGCAGTGCCGTCTCCGCCGTCATTGAAGAAGGCGACCGCACCACCCGCGATTTGGGTGGCACCCACGGCACCACCGACTTTACCGAAGCGGTACTGGAACGTCTGTAATCGATTGTCGGTGCAGTGATTGCACCACAAAGTGGATAGCAAAAAGGTGAAGCTAAGCTTCACCTTTTTTATTGGATGTTTGGTTGTCACCATAGTGGGAATTACTACTAAGTTGCGCTTAGTCAAAATCGTGGGTTTCCAACCCACACCCGGGGAAAGGGGACCGTTTCGACAGGCCCCCTTATCCAATCCCCCTGCGACTCCCGACGAAGTGGACAGCCCCTTGTTGATTTGCTTCAAATTTCCTAGCACGCCAGACGCTCGTCCCTGATTCGACTGGCGCTGACTCGGCGTCCATGCCTCGTCCACGGAATTTGAATCAATCCCTGCGGCCACTTCGAGGGAGACATGGTGCATCCATCAGCAACTGTGTCTCTAATTGGGACAGAAGTTACTTTGAACTAGTGGGGATAACGCTCGCATAGCCGGCCGGAAAAACCGTAGGCTTTGGCGGTCCAAGCCACGTCTTTTTGTGGCTGATGGTTCATGCGCTTGTTATATGTGGTCCTATCTAGCTAAGTTATCAAACATTCTTGCAATTGTACCCAAGATAGACTTGGTCAGCTTCTGTACGAAGTATAAAACTGCAAAAGCAATAATAAGACCGAACACTATTCCAGCACTTTCAAGTTCATTGTCAAATTTAAGCTCATCAGTAAAGAAAATTGAATATCCAAGATATAGGTATAAAAGACCAAATATTAAGTCAACGCCCTGTGTGACAACCTTTTCAACTGAGTTGGTAGAATTACCTTCTTTATCTATATCTTTGCTCTCTGTTGAAACTTGATTAGTGGCACTAGCAGATTGAGAAATAGGGAGACCGCAATGGATACAACTAGGTGCCTTATCTGATATCTCTTTATTGCATTCAGGGCAGCAAATAATACTCACGTCTATCTCCTAATCTTGTAGTGTGGCAAAACATATAACGCCGCGCTCTGCGGCAAATTTGGAGCGCAGCGGAAAATTTGTCCGACAGCAGCGCCTTGTTATGCCTATCGCAGCCAAGATGGAACACTAGACCTAACTTCAAAGAACTTGTCCACCTGATCAAGCTGAGCTTGCTCTAAGTTTGTTAATAATTTCTGCTTGTATGCATTGCCCAGCCCTTCTGTTGCTTGTTTAACAATAGGGTGAAGCTTTCTTGCGACCTCAAATATAAAGTTTTTTTCAAATGCTATTTGTGCTCCCCCATGTGACTTCAGGGAGCTTACCTTCTGTGCGTCTGCACGAGATAGCGTTCCTCCCGTATGCACGATAGAGTGACGCAACTGCCATAGGGTTTTTAACTTCTCTTGAGCGTCATTACCGAATACGGTATACGGAAGCTTATAGGCAGCGAAGTATGAATTAACTTTTTCTGGATTATGCCAACCGCTCATAGAGTCTGCCAGCAATGTTCCAATAGACATCGTTCCGATACCTCTATGAGCTGAAAGACGAACCCAGTCCATTTCAATGTTAGTTTGGTCAGAAACAGCTTTAAAAAACTTTGCCGAATCGAAGTTGTTTAGCAACACAGACATATCAAACATACCTGCGAATAGGTACCTTTGGTACGTTTCGAAATGGCCCATTATCGTTGGTAAAGAAGCTGTTATAAGGTGTTGTAAACTGTCGAAACTATCTTTTGTGTAGTCCCCGTCCAGTTTTTTCGGGAAATGCCTTGTACATAAATCTATAGAACTTTTCGCTTCTACTGTGTATTTCAAGAAAGCAACAGCGGGAGCTTTAAGATATTCTTCATGGCTTACATGAGAGTTAGAGGCTCCTGTAAGGTACTGATGAAATTCTTTTACAGGCTTAGACACCTATATCTCCTTTTAAGGCATAACATTTTAATAACGAGACCGCCTGTTTATCTGAATAACAGGACGGCCTGTTTATCCATTTTTACGCGACCACCCTTTCCATTCGTTTTAGTCACAAAAATCTGCCACTTATCGCCTCTATGGATAGATAACTTTACAGACAAATCGAGACGTCACGTTATTCTACGCCATCTGTCACGCTTATTGGATGAACGTTACCAGCAATAGACTGAAAAATCTACACTTTCTAGCTTTCCTGCAGATAAACACGAATGCGCCTTGGGCAATAACAGGAGTCGTTTCCTGTTATCTCTGATTTAACGGGATACCCGGCTCAAATATGCAACTTTGGGGCATAAACAACATACTCAGGAGTTGAATGTTACACCCACTCCCCGTCCGAAGTTGCCGGAGGGGATTGGATGCAATAGTGGATGTCATCATGGATGATGACATAAGCGGCGCTGAGCCATGGATGGTGAATCGACGCAGGTCACATCAATTGCATGCAATGCACGATGGATGACAACTTCGGTTGGGGCGTCCTTGGGGTTGTTAGGGGTATTGGACGAGCCATCCCCCTGACCCGGGTGAAGCCTGGAAGGCTTCGATGTTCTGCCAAGCGAAGCTTGGCTAAACAAAGCGGCTACTCTGTGCTCTCAGAGTAAGCCCGAGTAACCTCTTCAGCAATGATGGCAATCCCAGCTAACATCTTGCCCTCATCCTGCACATAGTTCATGCGGATACACTCGCGCCGATGACGCCAGTCGGCATCCTCATCAGGCATGCCGAAGAAGAAATACTCGCCGGGAACAATCAACACGCCCCGCGCCTTGAGGCGCTGATACAATTCCTGGGTGCTGATCGGCAAACCTTCAAACCACAGCCACAGGAAGATGGCGCCTTCACTCTTATGAATGCGGAACCCGGGTACGGTAATGGCCTGTTGCAGCGCGTCGACCGCCCAGCGTGACTTTTGCTGGTAATAGGGACGGATCACCTGCTCGCTCAGGCGCAGCAGATCGCCGGATTGCACCATCTGGTGAGCCAGCGCCGGTCCCAGACTGCCGGGTGCCAGACTGATGATGCCATTGATATTGGTCATCGCCTGAGTCACCGCCTCATTGGCGATCACTATGCCGCAGCGCAGCCCCGGCAGGCCAAGCTTGGAAAGACTCATGCACACTATGGTATTGTCATTCCAGCTGGGTGTGACGTCCTCAAAAATAATATTGGGAAACGGCGTACCGTAGGCATTGTCGATGATTAGCGGGATCCCCCGCGCCCGGGCGATGGCATCGAGCCTGGCCACTTCCTCATCGGTCAGCACATTGCCGGTGGGGTTGGTGGGCCGGGACACGCAGATGGCGGCAATACTGTCATCCAGCGGCAAACGGTCAAAATCCACATGATATTTGAACTGGCCATGCTCCAGCAGTTCAATCTCCGGCCGACAGGAGACAAAGATATCCTCATCCAGCCCGGCATCGCTGTAGCCGATATATTCGGGTGCCAGCGGCAGCAGGATTTTTTTGAAGCTGCCATCTGCCTGCTCACCGGCGAGCAGATTAAACAGCGCAAAAAACGCGCTTTGGCTGCCATTGGTCAGGCTGATGTTACGCTCAGTCACCGGCCAGCCATAGGTATCTCTGAGCATCTGTGCCAGCGAGCGCAGAAACGCGCTCTTACCCTGTGGCCCATCATAATTGGCGACGGCATCGATAAAGCCGCCGTTGCTGAGCAGCTCACTACCCAGTTGATGAAAATAGTCCAGCATTTGCGGAATGGCTGCCGGATTACCGCCGCCCAGCATGATGGCACCTTCGGTGCGCAGGCCCTCGTTCAGATCATCCATCAACTGGGTGATCCCGGCATATCGATTAAATTTCTCGCCAAATCTGGAAAATTGCATGAGCTGATCGTATCCCTGTTTTTTTGTCAGTCTGCCAACATACTAATCAGGGGATTGTGACATAAGCAGGACGGCCTGTGTGGTTGAAAATCCTTCATACAGGGCAAAAGCGATGCCCATATCACAGCAAATAATGGGATTGAGCGGACGCCTGACGGCGCTGTTTGCTGAAAGCCGCTTAAATCTGCTGACCGTCCCGCGCTGGCCTTCCATCCCACAGGCACGCCCACATTCTCAAGGCGGGACAGGTATCGTCAGGCATAGCAATAAACGACCATGGTGAGAACATGCAGTGCAAAGCAAACCCGAACCTGTCTCAGGTCCGGGTATAAACTTAACGGTAAAACGCGACTATCTGGCCAGCGCCGGGCGCAAGGTACTGCCATCGCCATCAACGGGAGTGAGCAATTTCAGGCCCAGGATTTCCGCCACTACAGGGTAGATATCCAGATTGGAGACACTAGCCAGCTTTTTACCCCGGGCAAAGGCCGGACCAATGCCTATGAGAGTCGCATCCATGTCAGGCGAGTCAGGATAACCGTGATTGCCCAGATAACCGGCCGGTTTGTCCTGAGTAAAGGTCGAAGGCGCCTGGGTTTCAAACATGATGTCCGGGATGCGGGCACTGCCAAAGTAGCCCCGCGCTTTCATGGTGCCTTCGGTGATGTACTGATAACGCCCGCCGGATGCCGCCTTGAGCGCATCGATTTGCGCCTGTTTGTCCGGGTTGCTGCCCTGTTTGGCGTACAGCATGATATGCGGCCCGGCAACCTGCACCTGCCAGTCATCGGAAATCGGCAGACTGTCGACCTGTATGCTGTGTTTCGGATTGATGGCGGTCATGCCGTGATCTGACACTATCAGCAAACTCACAGGTTGCGGCAGAGCCTGCAGACGGCGATAGAAATCCCCCATCAGGGTATCCATCTTCTGCACGGCATCATACACCTGTGGACTATCCGGGCCGTGTTCATGCCCCATGGAGTCCACCAGCGAGAAATAGCCGGCGATAAATCTCGGCCGCTCGGCAGCGGGCAACGTCAGCCACTGGAGCATTTGATCCAGGCGATTCTGATAATCGCTGTATTTGGCATAGTGATAGTAGTAGTTGGGCGTCAGGCCGTTGAATCTGGCATCGGATTCAGGCCAGAAATAGGTGGCAGATTTCACCCCCTGCAAACGCGCCAGATTCCATAGCGGCATGCCATTGAGCCAGGTGCTGTCGTCTTTACCCATCCCCATTTTATAGCACTCGTTTCTGTCTTTGTCGCAGAAGCGGTTTTCCACTATGCCGTGATTCACCGGCTTGAGCCCGGTGATAATGGATATGTGGTTGGGAAAGGTCTTGGAGGGGTAAACCGGCTTGAGGCGCTCCGCCCTCACCCCTTGCTCAGCCAGCTTGGCCAACTCACGGGCCTGATGCTTTTCAATATAGTCCCAGCGAAAACCATCCAGTGAAATCATCACCAGGGTATGGTCAGTCTCCTCAGCGCTCACCCGGGACAGACTAGCCAGCGCCAGCAGCCCACACAGCAACAGCAAAATATGTTTCATTTTTTATTCTTCCTTGTTAACAGCCACACAAGGATACACAGGAAAACGGCAGATTCAATGACAGAACAAGGTTTTAGTGCTGGCACGCTGGATACCGGCAATGGCCCTTTTCCGCACAAAGCGCACGGGAGTCGCTACAATGAACCACGGCGGCAGAAGCGCTCTGTTGGCCGACAAGCAGGCGTTAACAGCCACGTCAGAAAGGGGCTCACAGATAAAAAAAGGCCGCCTGTCGGCGACCTTAAGTGAACATCAGTTTTCCAGGGGATCAAACGGTACAACCCGACCTTTGAGTTTGGTGAGCTTTTCCACCTCACTCATTAATTTCTCAACCTTGGCTTTGTTTACATCCGGTCCGACAAACACCTTGGTGATACTGCCGTGCACCGGCTTACGTGGCAAAGTATAAGCATTGAACCCCGCTTCACGCAGTTGCTCTACCAAGCCCTGCACATTACCGGCGTCGCGGAAACTGCCCAGCTGCAAGGTCCATCCCGGTGCGCTTTGCGCTGTTGCCTGAGTGTTTTTACCCGCAGCAGGCTCTTCCGCTTTGGCTTTGGGTTGATTGTCCGACGTCGGGCCCGGGGCTGCTGAGTCCTTCACCACCCAGCCGCCATTTTCTGCATGCTCCAGTGATTTGGGAGGCTCGGTGTCAACATGTTCAGTGGTCTCTGTCGCCATGGACTCAGCGGGGCTTATCACTTCAAAAGCCTGAGCTGACTGGGGCGAACTTGATTGGGGACGCAGCGGAATTTCAGCAAACTCCTCCTGCACCCTGTCCTTTTTGCCGTCGAGAACATCCGGCAGGAAAATGACACCCAATGCCACCACCACTATGGTGCCCACCAGGCGGTTATGAAACTGACTGGACAAACTTATTCCCCATCAATGAATGATTTAACTCCGGATACAGTGTAAAAGGAGCCAAACACAATTACCACATCATCCGCGCGGGCATCGGCCGTGATTGCATGCCAGGCCAACTCAGGTGACTCAAATCCCTGATAGCAGGCGGATGCCGGCATGGCGCTGATCAGCTGTGCCAGTGACGCGCTGCGCTCAGAGGGCAGCGGCGTTAAGTACCACTGACTGACCACAGGCAGCATTACCTGCATGACGCCCTGAATATCTTTATCTTTAAGCATGCCACACAGCGCCAGAATACGTCGCCCGCTATAGGCCTGCAGCCGGGAGGCCAGATACCTGGCGGCATGAGGGTTGTGGGCCACATCCAGAATGGTCAGCGGCTGCGCACAGACAATCTCAAACCGGCCGGTCAGGGTAGCTGCCGCCAGCCCGCGACGCACAGAACCGAGGGCAAAATCCGGATACAGACACTCAAGCGCCGCCAGCGCGGTCGCCGCATTGGGCAGTGGCAGTGTCGGCAAGGGTAAATCCTTGAGTTGCCAGCGCGCGCCGCAAAAATGCCAGCTCTGCGCATCAACCCCATAGCTAAACTCATGACCGACGCGATGCAAAGGTGCACCGACACGGGCGGCGACCTCAATGACAGTCACAGGCAAATCCGGCTCACCGGTGACCGCACACTTGCCCGCCTTGAAAATGCCGGCTTTTTCAAACCCCACAGATTCGCGGGTAGTGCCCAGATATTCCTGATGATCCAGATCCACTGCAGTAACCACAGCCACATCGGCATCGATGATATTGGTAGCATCCAGCCGACCGCCCAATCCCACTTCCAGAATGATCACATCCAGCTGCGCCTGTTTGAACAACTGCAATCCGGCCAAAGTGGCAAATTCAAAAAAGGTCAGTGAGATATCGCCACGCGCCTTTTCAATCAGCCCGAATGCCGAGATGATGTCAGCGTCCGGCGCGTCCTGTCCGTCGATGCGAATGCGCTCGTTGTAATGCACCAGATGGGGCGAGCTGTATACCCCAACGCGTTTGCCGGCATCGCGCAGCATCGCCTCCAGCATGGCACAGGTGGTGCCTTTGCCATTGGTGCCACCGACGGTAATCACTTTGGCTGGCGCCAGTTCAAGCAGTCCCAGCCGCTCGGCGACCTGGCTAACCCGGGTCAACCCCATATCGATTTCGGTGGGGTGCATCGCCAGCAGATAATCCAGCCAATCGGCAAGAGTGTCGCTTTGGGAAGGTACTTTTATCATCCTGGATTCCTAATCAGGTAAAGCTAATCGACTACAGCGGATCGGCGACAATCAGTCGGGTAAAAACAGTGGCCCCATCGCGAGCTTGGGCAGTCCAAATTGCTCGGGATAGGTCACGTCCACCAGATACAAGCCATGGGGCTTGGCCGTGGCCGCAGCCTGGGTTCTGTCTTTCAAATCCAGCAGGGTGCGCATCCAGTCCAGTGGCTGGTTGCCAAGGCCGATTTCCAGCAATGAGCCGACAATGTTGCGCACCATATGATGCAAAAAGGCGTTGGCGGCGATATCCACTATGATGTACATGCCCTGACGGGTAACGCTGACGGCGTGCACATTGCGAAACGGTGTGCGTGACTGACACTGCACCGCCCGGAAGCTGGTAAAGTCCTGCTCGCCGATCAGCGCCTGCGCCGCCATGTGCATGCGTTTCTCATCAATCTCGCCATGATAATGACTGACGCCATGGCGGTGGATCCCCGGGCGGAAATTGTGGTTGTAAATAATGTAACGATAACGGCGCGCGGTGGCAGAAAAACGGGCATGGAATTCATCATCCACCGGCTTGGCCCAGCGCACAGCGATGCCGTCAGGCAGGTTGGCGTTAACTCCCAGCGTCCAGGCGCCTTCTTTACGCACCGCCTGGGTATCAAAATGGACAACCTGTCCGGTGGCATGCACACCGGCGTCGGTGCGACCGGCACACTGAAGTTCAATAGGTTCATTGGCGACAATTGACAGAGCCCGTTCCAGTTGGGCCTGAACCGAATCCACTTCCTGCTGGCGCTGCCAGCCATAAAAACCGCTGCCATCGTACTCTACCCCAAGGGCAATACGCATAGTCTCTCCGGGAAAAAGATAGCTTGAAAAAATGCGGCCAAGTCTACCACAAGCCAGACATCAGGTGTGAATGAGCAAAGGCAGGTCATAAAAAACGGCGCCCCTGGCGCCGTTTTTCAACTTAAGATTTAACCGATTTTATCCAGCAGGTTTCTGGCTTCATCCTGCTGTCTGTCGTTGCCATCCAGCGCAACTTCCTTGAGCAGCGCCCGGGCACTGTCGTTATCATCGATTTCGATGTAGGCGCGGGCCAGATCCAGTTTGGCGTTGACGGAATTCTCTTCGTCATCCACATCCACCATCGCATTATCGCCCATCACCTTGCGGTAGTCCTCCATGGCGACTTCAGCCGGGCCCTGATAATTATCGACAGTTTCACTTTCATCGGCTTCATTCAGCAGCCGGTCGATATCGATATAACCATTTTCCTTCTGGAAATTTGCCAGGTCATTCTCGTCAAAATGTACCCGCCCTGGCGACGACGCCTTTTCCTGCTCCTGCGCATCCAGTGCCGCCAGCGCCTGCTCAACCGTCATGTTATTGCCATGCAGCAACTCATTATCTGTATCGACGCTGTCATCCATCGGCAGCTCGTAAGCGTCCTCTGGTTCACTGTTTTGTGCGAAAGCAGCCAGCAACTCCTCATCGGACAGGGTCATATCGGCATCATGGGCATCCAGCGACAAAGACGAGTCAAAGTCATCATCCCTGGTCTGGTATGAGGGCAACTGTGATGGTGCCATGGATGCCATCTCCGCCAGTTCATCCTCAGACACCTCCGGCTCTTCAGCCTCAGCTTCTTTGGCGCGGGCCAGCGCTTCGGCACGGTTTCTGGCGCGCAGCTCGCTGCGGCTCATAGCTTCATCCATGGCCTTTTCGCTGCGCTCCAGCGCCGTCATATTGGTCAGCTCGGCCTGATTGAGATCGGGGACCACAGACCGATTGACACCACCGGACAGCGGCTGACCATTGTCATCCAGCGCATCCAAATCGGCGGCAGACAGGGTTTGCCCTTCAGCAGAATCCAGTGAATCGAGCAGATCATCGTCATCCAGTGGATCGGCAATTCCTGCACTGAAATCACTGTGACTTTCCAGCGATGCCAGCTCCGCCAGCGGATCTTCAGCAAAGTCAGATGAGAATGCCAATGACTCATCTGACGGGGGGCTTACCGGATCATCAGCCTGAGCAACGACATCTGCTTCTGTCTCGGAGACTGTGCCAGCCTCGTTACCGGCGTCAATGCGCGCCAGCTCAGCCAGCAGTGCAGCATCGCTGCGGGCGTCATTTTCACTGTCAAATGACATGGAGTTATCATTGAGTTCATCATCCTGCAGATGAGTGTTCATCTCCGCAGATGTTTCCTCTTCCGGCTCTGCTGAGGCTGACAGCGACGCCAGCAAGGCATCCGGGTCCACCTCCTCTGCACTGCCAAACTCCGCCATGGCCTCATCCAGCTCGGCGTCCAGTTCAGCAGCAGTGGTATCTTCTGGCTCATTTGAGGCTGACTCTGATACCAGCAAGGCATCCGGGTCCGCTTCCTCTACGCTGTCAAACTCTGCACTGCCAAACTCCGCCATGGCCTCATCCAGCTCGGCGTCCAGTTCTGCAGCAGTGGTATCTTCAGGCTCATTTGAGGCTGACAGTGACGTCAGCAGGGCATCCGGGTCCGCTTCCTCTGCACCGCCAAACTCTGCACTGCCAAACTCCGCCATGGCCTCATCCAGCTCGGCGTCCAGCGCTGAAGCAGTGGTATCTTCAGGCTCTGCTGAGGCTGACAGTGACGCCAACAAAGCATCCGGGGCATCCGGGTCCGCCTCCTCTGCACCGCCAAACTCTGCCATGGCTTCATCCAGCTCGGCGTCCAGTTCAGCAGCAGTGGTATCTGCAGGTTCTGCTGAGGCTGACAGTGACGCCAACAAAGCATCCGGGGCATCCGGGTCCGCCTCCTCTGCACTGCCAAACTCTGCCATGGCTTCATCCAGCTCGGCATCCAGTTCAGCAGCAGTGCTATCTTCAGGCTCTGCTGAGGCTGACAGTGACGCCAGCAAGGCATCCGGGTCCGCCTCCTCTGCACTGTCAAACTCTGCCATGGCCTCATCCAGCTCGGCGTCCAGTTCTGAAGCCGTGGTATCTTCAGGCTCTGCTGAGGCTGACAGTGACGCCAGCAAAGCATCCGGGTCCGTCTCCTCTGCGCTGTCAAACTCTGCCATGGCTTCATCCAGCTCGGCGCCCAGCTCTGAAGCAGTGGTATCTTCAGGCTCATTTGAGGCTGACAGCGACGCCAGCAAGGCATCCGGGTCCGCCTCCTCTGCGCTGCCAAACTCTGCCATGGCCTCATCCAGCTCGGCGTCCAGTTCTGAAGCAGTGGTATCTTCGGGCTCATTTGAGGCTGACAGTGATGCCAGCAAGGCATCCGGGTCCGCTTCCTCTGCGCTGTCAAACTCTGCCATGGCTTCATCCAGCTCGGCGTCCAGTTTTGAAGCAGTGGTATCTTCTGGCTCTGCTGAGGCTGACAGCGACGCCAGCAAGGCATCCGGGTCCGCCTCCTCTGCACCGCCAAACTCCGCCATGGCTTCATCCAGCTCGGCGTCCAGTGATGCCAGCACCTCGTCAGCGTCATCGTTGCCTATATCGTCGGTATCAATCGCCGCATCATTTTCCACGGCGACAGGAGCACCGAGATCGGACTCCAACCCGGCGATCAGCGAATCAACATCGTCACCGTCACTGTCCAGACCCTCATCAAACGGCTCCAGATCGTCATCAGGCAAAGCATCCTGTGGCTCAACGTCTACATCAGCCACATCAATATCTTCATCCCTTCGGGCCTCGCCTTCTTCCTGCTCACCCATGGCTTCCGCCCACAGATCATCCAGCGACTGGCTTTCATCCGGCTCTGGCAGTGGCTCGGCATCTTCATCAGCCACATACATATCAGGGTCGTCACTCAGATCGGCTTCCGGTTTAAGGTCTACATCCCCGGCATCCAGCAGGCTGTCGATAGAGTCGTCGGGCTGGTCCAGCTGAACCGCCATTTCGTCCTGTTCAAAACTGTCTGCAGCCGCCGCGGCCACTGCGCCTGCCGCTACTGTGGCAACAGCTTTACCACTGCCACTGTTGGCTGCCTGGCCTGATTTACGTTTGAGTACCAGCCACAGGCCGGTTAACAGCAGCAAAGACACAATTGCGCTGATAATGCCCAGCCCCAGTGGCGACATCAAAAATGATGGCTGCTCCTGCGGAATCGCGGCCTGATTCGCTTCCCATTCCAGCTGCTCAACTTTCTGTTTCAGCCCCTGATTTTGCTCACGGGAAGCAATGAGCTCCTGCTCCAGCGTAGCAACCCGCTCGGTTAAATCCTGGATTTTGGCTTTGAGGTTCTCATTATCATTCTTGACCACCACCAGCTGATCCAGTGCCCTGCCCAGTTCATCGGTGAGATTCAGATTCCGGTTTTGCGCTTCAACCAGCGACTCGCTGACTTTATCAAGCTCTGCTGACGCCTTTTCCACGGCCTGAGCATTGGCTACCGCAATCACGTCAGCCGGAGTAGGCTTTTCAGCCTCTTTACGCAACAGCTCCTGCCAGGCTTTGTCATCCTGTTCGGCCCGCGCTTTGGCCAGCGACGCCGGGATGGCCTTTATCGCCTCCAGAGAAGGGATGGCGAGGATCATGCCCTTTTCAAGGCTGTTGTAGTTATCCGACGTAAAGGCATGGGGGTTGGCTTCAAAAATAGCCGCCATGACCTGGTAGACTGAGACACTTTCGTTGGGGCGGGTCTTCTGGGCAATACTCCAGAAGGTATCTGCCCGGGTAGTGGGGCCATACTGAGAGACTTCTACCCGGGTTTGCCCCTCGGGACCGGTTAGCTTCAGGGCACCGGCGGCGGTTACGGGAGAAGATGGCAGGGATGCCAGCGCAAACACGACTGTGACGGCTCCCAGAAGAGTAAAAGTGCGAAAATTCATTAATCCTTTCCTTTTCAGCACACGGATAACGCCACGCAGACGTATTGCTTTAGGCAGTTGTATTTATTGGGATTACTATAAACTAGAAAGCAACTCCCTGCTACTGTTCACAAGTTTAACAAATGAAAAAGCCTGCACGCAGGCAGGCTTTTTCAGGATTTCGCCGGATCAGTAATAATCACGGATCAGGATTTCGGCGATCTGCACACTGTTAAGGGCTGCCCCCTTACGAATGTTATCGGCAACCACCCACAGATTTATACCGTTGGGATGAGAAATATCTTTGCGCACCCTACCAACATACACAGGATCGGTGCCGGCAGCATCGGTCACGGCAGTTGGATAGTCTTCGTCAAAGTCAAACAGTTCAACACCTTCGGCGCCGCGCAATACAGCCTTGACCTGCTCTGCATCCACTGGCTGGTGGGTTTCAATGTGCACGGCTTCAGAGTGGCCGTAGAACACAGGTACACGTACTGCAGTGGGATTCACTTCGATACTGTCGTCACCAAAAATCTTCTGGGTTTCCCACACCATCTTCATCTCTTCTTTGGTGTAGCCGTTATCCATAAACTTATCAATTTGCGGCAACACGTTGAAGGCGATCTGCTTGGAGTAAACCTCGGGATCAGAAGGCAGGCCCTGCAGCAGCTTGGCACACTGCTTGGCCAGCTCCTCAATTGCCTTCTTGCCAGTGCCGGATACCGACTGATAAGTGCATACATTGATGCGGCTGATGCCAAAGGCATCATAAATTGGCTTGAGAGCCACCAGCATCTGGATGGTTGAACAGTTGGGGTTGGCAATGATATTACGGTTACGGAAGTCGGCAATGGCGTGCGGGTTTACCTCTGGCACCACCAGCGGAATATCATGGTCATAGCGGAAGTGAGAGGTGTTGTCGATCACCACACAGCCATGCTCTGCGGCAATAGGCGCCCACTTGGCTGATACATCGCCACCGGCAGAGAAGAAACCGATCTGGGCCTGTGACCAGTCGAAGGTCTCCACATCCAGGATTTCAATCTGTTTACCGTGAAAACTGACCGTATTTCCGGCACTGCGGCTGCTGGCCAATGGGTAAAGATTGGCCACCGGGAAATTGCGCTCTTCGAGGATTTCGATCATGGTTTGACCGACTGCTCCCGACGCGCCTAATACGACAACATTGAATTCCTGTGACATAGCTACAGACTGGCTCCTGAAAATCCTAATTTGGTCAACCAATTTACCTTAAAGTCCGGCGCGTTGACCAGCGTCAGGGCGCTGAATTCCCGTCTGTGTGTATGATTTTTTCTCAACTGATCAAATCCACCCTCGCGCTCGAAATTTTCACGGAACAATTTGTCGTCATCCCGCAGGTCATAAACCAGACGGCACAGATGCCGCAGCGCATTCTCATCCAGCTCTCGACCAACGGCCAGACGGGAAAAATCTGCCGCTGGCAGCAGACTCGACAGCGTGGGGCCAGCTTCCAGCCCCAGCAATTGGGCCAGCGCCTGATACAGCATCAGGGTTCCCCGGGCCCTGCCCTCCAGGCTGTAACCGGCAATATGCGGAGTAGCGATATCCACCAAAGGCACCAGCTGCGCCATGGGATTGGGCTCGCCCTCCCAGACATCCAGCACCAGTCTGAGATCCGGCCGCTGCTGCTTCACCCGGATAAGCGCCCGATTGTCGATAACCTCGCCGCGACAACAATTGAGCAGCCAGGCACCTGGTTTCAGGGATGCCAGTTTATCTTCGTCCAGCAGGTACCAGGTGGCATGCTCGCCAGTGCGGGTCAAAGGCACATGCAAACTGATAACGTCACACTCTGCCAGCAGAGTATGCAAACTGTGGAAGCTGCGACTGTCACCTGCCTGCTCGAGCAGCGGATCGCACAGCAAAGTCTCAACCCCATAAGCCGTCAGACAATGCGCCAGCGCACTGCCAGTATTGCCAGCGCCCACAATGCCCACTTTTTTGTGTTTCAGTTGACTGCCAGTCAATGCCGCCAGCTCCAGCATGGCGATAAAGGCATATTCACCCACCGCAATGGCATTGCAACCGGGTGCATTGGCAAAGGCAATGTCCTGCGCGTCAAGCAAAGCCGTATCCACATGATCTGTGCCTATGGTGGCACTGCCGATAAACTTGAGTTTGTGTCCCGCTGGCAGCAGCCCGGCATTGACCTTAGTGACCGAGCGCACCAGCAATATATCAGCGTCAATAAGTTGCTCGGCGCGCAGGTGACGACCGTTAACCAGGGTCACTTTGCCCAGAGGCGCAAATATCTGCGCCACATAAGGCATATTTTCATCGGCGATGATGTTCATCGTTTCCGGCAGGCTCGGGGGCGGGGTTGCAGTCATAGTCGTGGACATGGTTGTGGGCATGGTTATCAGTGATAGAAATTTATAACGTGGGATTTTAACGCAATTTCCCGGGGAAATTGGGCTGTCAGTACAAAAACACCTATCCCGGGTAATAAAAAAGGGAGCTAAGGCTCCCTTTCATTGCTCCCGCGTCGGGATTACTTGTACTTGCGCAGCACCAGAGTCGCGTTGGTACCACCAAAGCCAAAGCTGTTGCTCATCACTGTAGTCAGCTCTTTTTCCTGCATCTGGGTCACAATCGGCAGACCTTCAGCCTGTTCGTCCGGCGTGTCGATATTGATGCTTGGCGCGACAAAGTTATTGGTCAGCATCAGTGTGGAGTAAATCGCTTCATGCACACCGGCAGCACCCAGACCATGACCAGTCATCGACTTGGTCGAGCCGATCAGTGGCATCTTGTCGCCGAACACTTCTTTCAGTGCTTCCAGCTCGCGCACATCACCCACCGGTGTTGATGTACCGTGAGTGTTCACGTATTCAATCGGCGTATCCACATCGGCCAGAGCCAGGTTCATACAACGCACGGCACCTTCACCGGATGGCGCCACCATGTCATAACCGTCAGAAGAGGCACCATAGCCGATAATCTCAGCATAAATTTTGGCGCCACGGGCCAGTGCATGCTCCAGCTCTTCCACAACCACAATGCCACCACCGGCGGAGATAACAAAACCGTCACGGTTGGCATCATAGGTACGGGAGGCTTTCTCTGGCGTGTCATTGTACTTGGTGGACAGCGCGCCCATGGCGTCAAAGCCCATGGCCAGCGTCCAATCCAGTTCTTCGGCACCGCCGGCAAATACCATGTCCTGCTTACCCATCTGGATAAGTTCAGCCGCATGACCGATACAGTGAGCACTGGTGGCACAGGCAGAGCTGATGGAGTAGTTCACACCTTTGATTTTGAACGGAGTCGCCAGACAGGCACTGGTGGTACTGGCCATAATGCGGGGCACAATATAAGGCCCCACGCGCTTGACGCCTTTTTCACGCAGCGTGTCAGCCGCCTGTACCTGATTGGCCGATGACGCGCCACCGGAGCCAACTACCAGACCCACACGGGGGCTGGAGTACTGGGACTCCTGCAGACCGGCATCTTCAATGGCTTCCTGCATCGCCAGATAGGCGTAAGCCGCGGCATCGCCCATAAAGCGCAGCGCCTTGCGGTCAATCAGCTCAGCCGGATCCAGCTTGATACTGCCCCACACATGACTGCGCAGTTTCATCTGTTCAAACTGTTCAGAATGCGTGATACCGCTGCGTCCGGCCTTCAGGGATTCGATCACCTCGTTTTTGTTATTGCCGATACTCGACACAATACCCATACCGGTGATTACGACTCTTTTCATTATTTACTATCCATTCCGTCAATGTCAGGACCTGAGAAGTCGGCGCCGGCGCCGCCTGGTGGCGGTTCACCTGATTGATTGGCCGGGCTTCCCGGAATTTTGTTGTGGCAATACTAACCCTTAATGACGACTCAAGTGGTCAGCTTTCCGCAAACAAAGTTAAAATAATGCCCATTCTCTCCCGGGGAGTAAATGCATTGACTCCCATTAGCTGGCGCGAACAGCGCAAAAGGTCAAGATGTCCACGATTTCGGAGCTGTTAACCTCTCTATCTCACCTGCCACGGGCCTCGGTGGCGCTGCTGTGTGACCAGGATTTGTCGGCGCTTGCCCAGGTCATCGGCAGCAATCCTTTATCATCGTTACAGCTGACCTGTTACTGCCTGGGCACTCCGCAGCTTACCGACGCCGGATTGCCTCAGGTGAACATTCACGATTTGGTCGATACCGAGGCAATCGTCACTGACACGGTGCGCACACCACGCCATTGGTCGCTGGAGGGCGGACGGGTTTCCCTGTCGCTGTATTTTGGCCAAAGAGCGGACAAAGACGATGTTCAAAGTGCTCACAATCCTGCACAACTTGGCCATCGGCACAGTTATGATGCGCTGTTGCTGGCAGCCGATGCAAATCAAGCCCTGCTCAGCGATGACCATCTGCGACACCATGCTGCGGCGCTGGCCCGCTCAGCGCAGAGCATCACCTTACTCAAGCCAGATGACACTCTCAAGACACAGCTGTGTCAGGCCTGGACGCTCTCGCAAACAGCACAAACCACAGAACAAACAAAGGCGACGGCAGCAGGAGTATCCACTCAATCAGCCTTATCTTTGTCGCCGGTCACAAATGGCGCCTATCCACAGCCCGGAATGCGTCCGGGGGACATCGCTATTATTGGCGGCGGCATTGCCAGCGCGGCGCTGTGCCTGTCGCTGGCAGAGCGTGGTCAGCGCATCAGCCTGTTTTGCCGGGACGCACAGCCTGCGCAGGGCGCGTCCGGCAATCGTCAGGGCGCACTGTATCCGCTGCTCAGCCATGACCATGATTTGCTCAGCCAGTTCTATGTACAAAGCTTTCACTACAGCCGCCAGCGACTGGTGCAATTATTGGCGCATGGTCATGACATCGCCCACGGCCTGTGCGGCGTATTGCAGACCGCCCATGATGACAAGAGCGCCATGAGGCTGAATAAAGTGATGCAGTATCCCTGGCCACAAAACCTTGCCCACATAGTGGATGCCAGCAAGGCCAATGAACTGGCTGGCATTGCCATCGACAAACCCGGGCTGTATTACCCACAGGGCGCCTGGGTGTGTCCGGCACAATTTACCGCCGCCATGCTGGCCGAGGCAGGTAAACTCACTGAGTATCACGCTCACTTTGACACCAAGATTGAGTCCATAGAGGACAGCGATAAAGGCTGGTATCTGCACTCGGCCTCGCAGCGCTTTGGTCCGTTTGCCAATCTGGTGCTGGCCAGCGGTGCGGAGCTGACGACCTTTGAGCAAACCCAGGCGCTGCAGCTCAGTCCTTTCCGCGGTCAGGTCAGCCACATCCCCACGACCGCCAGGCTGAGTCAAATCAGCTGCGTGCTGTGCGCCGAAGGTTATATGACCCCCGCCCACGCGCAGCACCACTGTATTGGCGCCAGCTATGTAAAAGGCAGCAAAAATCTGGAATTCAGTGAGCAGGAGCAGCAGGACAATCTGCAGCGAATGCGCCACTCCTATCCCAATGCGGACTGGACCGCAGATATCGATGTCAGCGATAACTGCGCCAGAGTGGGCGTGCGTATGGTCAGCCGGGATCATTTCCCCATGATGGGTGCGGCGGTGGATACCCTGACCTTGTTTGAACTGGCCAACAACCACTCACAGGATGCGGCCTTCTGGCAGCAGCAAACGGCGCCTGTGCATCAGGGATTGTTTGTACTGGGGGGCTTTGGCAGCCGCGGTGTGTGCTCGGCGCCACTTACTGCTGAAGCACTGGCGGCGCAGCTGTGTGGCGAGCCCTCGCCATTCAGCCAGCAGATTGGTGAGCGACTGAATCCCAACCGCATGTGGATGCGCAAATTACTTAAGGGCAAACCGCTGTCATAACGAAAGTAGCTGCATAAAAGCAAAACGCAGTGAACAGGCTGCTGCCAGTCGCTGTTATTGCCGCGAGCGAAAATACCAATTTCATTTAATAGTTGACTGTTTCAGCGGGAGTTCAATGCGCTTGAGACAAGGCGAGCTGGCAAAGTCATAGTGGTGCTATGTCAAGACGGCGGGGCGCAGTATCAAGTGCATTGAAACCCGCACTGCGTGAGCGTGTCAGGCATCCTGCTTCTGTGTT
>NZ_JBOZWP010000022.1:0-89993 GCF_050865035.1 Shewanella sp. GXUN23E
ATGCCAGGGTCAGTTGCCGTTGGCGACTTTCCCTTTCGACCTGCTTATCAGGCGCTACCTCTACCAGAGAAGCCCGTTGTGCCGTGTCGATGGAGGCGCATTATAGGGAGACAGATTTGGATAGCAAGGCCTTTTTATCAAAACGCCCATCAACTGCTCACGAACTAAACTTATTGTCCAAACAACCATCCATAAGACCAAATATCCCCCACATCCTGATTATTGCCATCTCCCCGGCCACCTCATTTGGGTCAATTTTTCAGCAAGCCTATGGAGATAAAGCAAATAATTCATTACCATGAGCAAGGCCATTAACAGTATTTACCCAATCTTCACATAAATTAGAGAAGAGTCTTATGCAGAAGTCATTTTTAGTTGTGGTTATTGCCGCATTTATCGGTGCCTTTGGTATTCACCAATTTGCACCAGCATTCTCTGCTTCTATCGCATTTTTTGCGGGAGCTATCCTTGCTGCCCTGCTGTTTGTCTTCTTGTCCGGGTCTCCCTCAAAGGAGTCAACTCCTTATCAGGGCCCAATGATGACACTTTATGTAGGCAACCTGCCCTATCGGGTTCATGAGGGAGAGGTCAAAGAGCTATTCGAGCAGTACGGTGCGGTCAATTCCATTCGTTTGGTTCGGGACAGAAAGACCGGACGTCGCAAAGGCTTTGGTTTTGTCGAAATGGCAGAGCCAGGAGCCAAGGAAGCACTGGCTAAGTTAAATGACTTCAATTTTCAGGAGCGAACCATCAAAGTTCGCGAAGCCAAAACTCAGGATACTGCCGATCCAGAAAACAGCTGAGTCTGTAAATTCTGATTCAGTGTTTCGGGGGGAAGCGATTCAATTCGCTGAACCCCAAAGTTGACAGCGTATCTGCCAAACCGGTATCCAATAACACTGTGGTATAGAAACCACAGAGTGTGCCCATAGTAGTGGCTTCAGCCGCAATATCAGGCAATAGTGACTTCACCCGCCGCGCAATCGCCTTACCTGAATCCAGCAAACTGACCTCATCCCCCAGTACGGCACGCATCTCTGCCTTTAACATAGGAAAGTGAGTGCACCCTAATACCAGCACATCCAGCCCGGTTTGCTTAACCGGAGTCAGGATTCTTGCCATATCAGCCTGTGGAATAGGGATACCAGCCATTTTTCGCTCGGCCAACATCACCAGCTCAGAACTGCCAAACAAATGCACCCGGGTATCCGGGGCAAATTCACGGATTAATCCATGGGTGTAATCACGCTTTATCGTACCAGGTGTTGCAAGCAAGCCAATCTCTTTGGCTTTACTCAGGGCTGCAGCGGGTTTGATTGCTGGCACGACACCCACAACCGGAATGTCCAGCTGCCGACGCAGTTCGGGTAATACCAGAGTACTGGCGGTGTTACAGGCAACGACGACCAGAGCGGCATCCAGTTGCTGACTGAGCCTGACAATCAAGTCCACACAACCACTTATTAATACCTGATCCGCCAGTTCACCATAGGGCAATCTCGCGTTATCAAAAAGATAGATATAATCCCGGCCCGGGAGCAGGCTACGGATCTCCGACAATACAGATAACCCTCCCACACCTGAGTCAAAAACAAGAATTGGCCGGAACACGCAGACTCCTGAAGCTGGCAACACCCTGAAGGGAAATTTTCACACAGCCAAGCTGGCAGCGTAAAGTGAAGAAACTGGACAAAGATGCGCTGTAGTATACTATTTGCGCCCCAATCGACAGACACAGATGGTAAGGTACACATGAACTTCGCTGCAATGAACCCGACAAGCTATGACGCTCAGCTGGAAGAAAAGCGAGCCAGGCTGGAACAGGACTTTGCCGGGTATCTGCCACCGGCGCTGGAAGTATTCCCTTCCGACCCAACCCACTACCGTATGCGCGCCGAGTTTCGTGTCTGGCACGACGGTGACGATCTCTACTATTACATGTTCGACAATGTCGAAAAGCAGAAAGTCCGTACCGATCAATATCTGCCGGCCGGTAAGCTGATTAATGAGATGATGCTGGCACTGATGGCTG
Organism: Shewanella sp. GXUN23E; assembly: GCF_050865035.1. Taxonomy (NCBI): domain Bacteria; kingdom Pseudomonadati; phylum Pseudomonadota; class Gammaproteobacteria; order Alteromonadales; family Shewanellaceae; genus Shewanella; species Shewanella sp. GXUN23E. The sequence goes on from NZ_JBOZWP010000022.1 coordinate 2,033, forward strand.
AGCTGCGTCCCAACCAGATTCTGCGCAAAAAGCTGTTCCAGATTGATTTCCTGTCCACCCTGAGTGGTGAAATTCTGGTGTCCTTGCTGTATCACAGACAACTGGACGAGGCATGGGAAACCGAAGCCCGCGCCTTGAAGGCCCGATTGACCACACAATTCAACGTCAACCTGATTGGCCGCGCCCGCAAGCAGAAGATCGATCTGGACAAAGACTTTGTAGTGGAAACACTGCAGGTTAATGGTCGCGACTATCAATATAAGCAGATCGAAAACTCCTTCACCCAGCCAAACGCCAAAGTTGCCATTAAAATGCTGGAGTGGGCACTTGATGTGACTCAAAACAGCACTGGCGATTTGCTCGAACTCTATTGTGGCAACGGCAACTTCTCTATCGCACTGGCACAAAACTTTGAGCGGGTATTGGCGACTGAACTGGCGAAACCATCAGTTGATGCAGCTCAGTACAATATCAGGATTAACGGCATTGAGAATCTGCAGATCTTCCGCATGTCCGCAGAAGACTTCAGTGAAGCCATGACTACAGGCCGCCAGTTCAAACGGCTGGAAGGGGTAGATCTCAAGAGCTACCAGTGCAATACCATATTCGTTGACCCACCGCGTGCCGGTCTGGATCCTGACACAGTGAAGCTGGTCCAGAGCTATGAGCGCATCCTGTATATCTCCTGCAACCCGGATACCCTGAGAGCCAATCTGGATACCTTAAAGGAAACGCACAGGATCAGCCGTTTCGCGCTGTTCGATCAGTTCCCTTACACCCACCATATGGAATGTGGTGTATTACTGGAACGCAGATAGCACGCTAAATACTTCTCTGCAGAGAGAGCAAAAAGGGGCCAACAGGCCCCTTTTTGATTTAGATTGCGATTCACCGCGCATCCATTCTGTGTTGCAGCGCTTCGGCGCCCTTGGCCACCATACGCAGCTGCATCACCAGTTGTTCAGCCAGCTCTTTACGCTCTGCCCGCTTCATATCCAGTGCGGCCGCACCGGCGTTGAACACCAGAGTCACCAGTGCTTCAGCCTGGGCCCGCGCCAAATCCGGGCTGCGACCGACTGTATCCTCAGTGTAATGCGCAAGTTCAGAGATGAAATGCTCAATCTCCCGCGCCACGGCAGCCCTGAAAGCCGCTGAGGTGCCGGAGCGTTCATGCAGCAGAATACGGAATACATTGGGATTGGAATCCAGCACCTCCATAAAGGTTTCCACGGAAATCCGGATCACACTTCCCCCCGCCTCAGCACGCTGGCGCCCTTTGCGCATCATCTGTCTGAGAGTCAAGCCACCTTCATCCACCATGGTCAAACCTAGCTCATTCATATCCTTGAAATGACGATAAAAAGAGGTCGGTGCAATATTGGCTTCCCGGGCAACTTCCCGCAGGCTCAGACTGGAAAAACTGCGTTCTGCACTTAACTGGTTAAATGCTGCGTCAACCAAAGCCCTTCTGGTTTTTTCTTTTTGCTGCGCTCTGATCCCCATCCTGCCGCTCATAATAATGTAAGTGGAATCAGCAAATAATACCGATTTTATCGGTAAAACACAGCCCCGCAGGGAAATGCCCGGACCTCAACTCTCAGCCAGCTCAGATTATATTTAATTACATTATGGTTACCTTGACGTTTCAACCATTTATAACTAAATTAGCTTACAGATGTACGCTCAAATAGAAACGGAAATCCAATGAAGCGAAAACCTCCTGTACTTTGGCTCAACGTAGCCTTTTTCTCCCTGACATTTTTTGGCGCCCTGTTTTTGGTGCCCTGGCGTGGACTCACCCATGGCTTTGATGGCATGGAATGGCTGGCATTTGGTTTACTGGCCTTTTTCAGCGGCTTATCCATTACCGCGGGCTATCACCGACTCTGGTCGCACAAAACCTATAAAGCCAGCGCACCTGTACGCCTGATGTACGCGCTGGGCGGTGCACTGGCGCTGCAGAACAGCGCACTGCATTGGAGCAGCGACCACCGAGTCCATCACAAGCACGTGGATGATAATGATACCGATCCCTATTCTGCCAAAATGGGGTTCTGGTACAGCCACATTGGCTGGATGCTGCGCGAGTATCAGGCGCACAGATACCATGACTACAAAAATGTGCGGGATCTGCAAAACGATGCCATTGTCATGTGGCAGCACAAACACTATCTCAAGCTGGTTGCCGTTATGAATATCGGCTTGCCGGCGCTGCTTGGCTGGCTCAATGGCGACATATTGTCGATGTTGCTGCTGGCAGGGCTGATGCGACTGGTGTTGGTACATCACTGCACTTTCTTTATCAACTCCCTGGCCCATGTCTGGGGCAGTCAGCCCTATACAGATAAAAACACCGCCAGAGACAACGGCTTCCTGGCCCTGCTGACTTATGGTGAGGGTTACCACAACTTCCACCATATTTTTGAATACGATTACCGCAACGGCATCAAGTGGTGGCAATACGACCCGACCAAGTGGCTGATTAATCTGTTGGCCTGGTGTGGGCAGGCCAAAGACTTGCGCACAGTGCCGCAGGAGCGGATCGAAACCGCCATGCTGCAGATGCAGCTTAAGCAAGCCAGTCGCCAGGTCGCTCAAATGCCGAATTGCGAGGAGTTGCTGGAAGCACTGCAGCGGGAATACGACATGCTGAAGGAAAAACTGACGCATTACTATCAGGCTAAAAAAGCCCTGCTCGAGGCCAGACGTCAGAAACTCTGTCATCAGCAACTCAACGAACAGGTTTTGGCCCTCAAACTTCAGTTGACCCAACAAGTTAAACAGTGGCGCCAGCTGACACACCAATACGCCTGACTCATACTGCGGCTCTGCCTGCGCCGCAAATTCCAGTTAAAGCCGGTCGGCCACCTTGCATGGTGGCCGTATCTGACTATCATGGTCGCCATTATCTCCACACAGGTTTTGAACAATGGCAGAATCCGGCATCAAACTCACTGAGTACAGCCACGGCGCAGGTTGCGGCTGCAAAATTTCCCCCAAGGTATTGAGCACCATATTGGCGTCCCAACTGCCGGTGTTTACCGATCCCAATCTGCTGGTCGGCAACCAGAGCAGGGATGATGCCGCGGTTTACAAACTGAATGAAGATACCGGCATTATCAGCACCACTGATTTCTTTATGCCGATTGTGGATGATCCTTTTACCTTTGGCCGCATCGCCGCGACCAATGCCATCAGCGATATTTACGCCATGGGTGGCACCCCCATCATGGCGATTGCCATTCTTGGCTGGCCGGTAAATATATTGAGTCCTGAGATTGCCCAGCAGGTGGTTGACGGCGGCCGCCAGGCCTGCGCCGATGCCGGTATTATGCTGGCCGGTGGTCACAGCATTGATGCTCCGGAACCTATCTTCGGTCTGGCGGTAACGGGCCAAATCCCGCTGAATGAACTGAAGCAGAACGATACCGCCAAAGCCGGCGATCGCCTGTATCTCACCAAACCTATTGGTATAGGCATTCTGACTACAGCGCAAAAGCAGAAAAAACTCGCCGATGAAGACGCACACATCGCGGTAGACGCCATGTGCCAGCTCAATAAAATCGGTGCCCGCATAGCCAAACTGCGAGGTGTAAATGCCATGACAGATGTGACCGGTTTTGGTCTGGCTGGTCACTTGCTGGAAATGTGTCAGGGAGCAGGCGTCAGCGCGGCGATCGATTTGAGCAAATTACCTCTGCTGGATCAGGCCAGACACTATCTGGAACTGGGCTGTGTTCCCGGCGGCACCCACAGAAACTTTGACAGTTATGGCGAGCACCTGCCAGTGCTGTCTGATGAACAAAAAGCCCTGCTGTGTGACCCTCAAACCAGTGGCGGTCTGCTGGTTGCAGTAGATGCCGACGGCGAGGAGGCACTGCGCGCGTTGCTCACCAGCGAAGGCATTGCCCCTGTCTGTATCGGTACACTGGCAGCAAAAGCAGCGCAAGATCAGTGGGTGGAATTGATCTGATGAGTCAGCAAATGATTCCTGCCAGTCAATACCGCGACATCTTTCTGAGTGATCGCCCCATGATGGACAGCCGGGCGCCCATTGAATTTACCAAAGGCGCCTTCCCCAGCTCTGTCAACCTACCGTTGATGACCGACAACGAACGCCAGAAAGTCGGTACCTGCTACAAGGAACACGGCCAGGAAGCCGCAATGGCTCTGGGACATCAACTGGTTCAGGGCAAAACCAAGCACCAGCGGGTGGATGCCTGGCTGACGTTCTTGCGTGCCAACCCAAATGCCTATCTGTACTGTTTTCGTGGTGGCCTGAGATCTCGCATTACCCAGCAATGGATCAAAGAGGCTGGCGTGGAAGTCCCTTTTGTGGAAGGTGGCTACAAGGCTATGCGTCAATATCTGATTGATGTCATTGATCAAACCAGACTGAACATGCCCATGCTAATCCTCAGTGGTATCACAGGCTCAGGCAAAACCGACTTCCTGCAGTTGCGTCAGGAAGCAGTAGATTTGGAAGGCATAGCCAATCACAGAGGCTCCAGCTTCGGTAAAAAGCATGATCCCCAGCCATCTCAGATTAACTTTGAGAACCAACTGGCGGTAGCCTTGCTCAAACATGAGGGTGCAGGGCATAGCTGTCTGCTGCTGGAAGATGAAAGTTTCCTGATTGGCCGCAATGCCATTCCCAAACCCTTCCACGAAAAAATGCAGCAGGCCGATGTCCTGGTACTGGAAGAGCCCTGGGATAACAGACTGCAGCGGCTGTTGAATGACTACGTCATCATCATGCACTCAGGCTATGTTGAGCGCCTTGGCGAAGAGGCCGGAATGGAAGCCTTCCGGGATTACCTGATCCGCAGTCAGAAGGGCATAGAAAAGCGCCTTGGCGGCAAAGCCACCGCAGAGATTGGCCAGATGATCGACGACGCCTTGCTGATGCAATTGTCACGCAACGACCTGTCCGGTCACCTGCAATGGATAGCGGCTCTGCTGGAGCGATATTACGACCCCATGTACCACTTCCAGATGGAAAAGAAGGCTGAGCGTATTCGCTTTAAAGGCACCCATCAGGAAATGCATGAGTGGCTCGACAGCCAAAAAAGCTGAGCTAAAAAAATCCCCGGCCAATTGGCCGGGGCTAAAAACGAGAAAGACATCGAGCTGAAACAGCTTCACTATGTGTGCTATGCGTGACAGAGGCATGACAGACAGTTGACGGCGAGATATCATCAGCCTGCCGTCTGCTCCAGATAATCCTTCAACAATACTCCAGGAACGGAACTGGGAGTAGCAACCGCCATAGCGCCCCATCGGGCCGCTTCCAGCATGGCATCAGGTAACGTCTTGCCGCTCACCAAACCATGTATCAGCCCGCCGGCGTAAGCATCCCCGGCACCTGTGGCATCCATCAGCTCAGCCGGAATCGCTGGCACATGCTGCTGACCATCTGCGCTGCACAGTACTGCTCCCTGTTCTCCCTGAGTCACCACAAATGCCTGCAGGCAGTCACCGGCAATTTCCACCGCGAACTCCCACCAGGATACTTCTGTACGTCCCTGCAGATCCGATTCCGACGCCAAAAGAATATGACAGGGGCGCTGACGGTTGTCTTTCGCCAGTTGAGCCACCACCAGGCAATGGGGCAAAGCCGTTTTAGCCCAGCTGACAGCGCCTTCGGCACTGGAATTGATATACAAGGCATCCCAGTTGCGCCAGTTGGGGGGCGCAGGCAGTTCAAATACCGGCCGTTGGGGGCGAATAATGGTGCGCTCACCATCCGGCGTCATCATCAACATCATTTCACAGGTATTGCCCGGACGGCGTGACACCAGATGACAATCCAGCCCGCTGGTACTGGCCTGCGCCAGCAACCAGTCACCTTTCTCATCCTGCCCAACCTGACTGACCAGCGCGACCCGATGGCCAGCCCACACCAGTCCAAGACCAGAATTGGCACCGCCACCTCCCAGTCGTCGGCCAAGATCCTGATAATGAAAACGCCCCCCGGCTGCCAACGGCTTATCCAGCTGCAAAATACGATCACAATTCAGATTGGCGACCAACACTATGTTTGCCATAACTCGGTTCCTGTAATGCTCTTATCCCAATGGTATGTAAAAGGCCAAGGCTGCAGCAACCACAGAGAATCTGACGGGGCCGGACTTAACTCACACATCCCGATAAAAAAGATGGCGATAACAGACAAATTCAGCGATTGTTATCTCCAAAACTGACAGCCGACACCCATTTGCACAACAGAGAATTTCAGCTCTTGCATTTGGTCTAAAAAGTAACCATTATCCGGCTGTTTCAGTTCAAAAATACACCAGCAATAACGCCCTTTTTACGGGCAATATTATTGACCGTAAAAGCAAAATTAACTCGCTTTACGCCACCTGCCAACAGCCTTACAGTCGCGCCGAATTTCTCGCCATTTACCCATTTTCTCCGGAGCATTTCGCGGTGGAACTGAGCACGACCTCCTCCCACAAAACCAGCACTTTTGTTCCGGTCGCCGGCCTGAGTGTATTTGCCCTGGCATCCGGCTATCTGATGAGCCTGATCCCATTGTCATTGCCATCCTTCGGGCTGGAGCTTGCACTAGCTCCCTGGCTGGCCAGCATGTTCTATCTGGGTCTGCTGCTGGGAGCGACCGGTATTGAACCGGTTGTCGCCAAAATCGGCCACCGGCTGTCATTTATTCTGTTTCTGGCTGCGCTGCTGGCAACAATTCTGCTGATGATTGCTCTGCCTCAAGCGGAGGTATGGATGCTGGCCCGTCTGCTGGCCGGCATCGCCGTGGCTGGCGTATTTGTGGTGGTTGAATCCTGGCTGCTGATGACTGACAACGCCAAGCAGCGCGCCAAACGTCTGGGGCTGTACATGACCTCGTTGTATGGCGGTACTGCCATCGGTCAGCTGGGTATCGGTCAATTCGGTACTCAGGGCTTGCTGCCATATACCCTGATCTGCATTTTGATTGGCCTTGCGATACTGCCGCCACTGTTGGTCAGAAAAGGTCAGCCTGCCGCGATGCAACATCAGAAAATTGCCTGGCGGGAACTGCGCAGCCTCAGTCGCCCTGCAGTAATGGGGTGTCTGGTGTCCGGACTCACTATGGGTCCTATCTATGGCATGCTGCCAATTTATATCAAGAACCAAACCGGCAACGAGACGCAAACCGGCCTGCTGATGGCGATGGTGATCCTCGGTGGCATGATGGTGCAGCCTGTGGTCAGCTTCCTGTCCACCCGCATGAGTAAGAGTCTGCTGATGGCACTGTGCTGTTTGTTGGGGGCGGCCAGCGTATTTATGCTGATCACCGCCAATGACAATATCACTCTGGCAGTAGGGTATTCTCTGCTGGGCGCCAGCACCTTCGCCCTTTATCCGGTAGCCATTACTCTGGCCTGCGATAGTATGAGCGCAAGTAAAATTGTGGCTGCGACTCAGGTGATGCTGCTCAGTTACAGTCTGGGTTCCGTCCTCGGTCCTATGCTGGCATCGGCCTTTGACCAGGTACAGTTCAGTCTGCTGATGTATTTGGGGATCTGTCTGGCAAGCACCTGCATCTATATGCTGATAAAGAGCTTCAGGGCTCCCGGAGATCAGCAGCCGCAAGCGACCTGATTTGATTGAATGCGCCTCCTGCGGGAGGCGTATTTATTTGCCAAACAGATAACGGATAAACGCCAGCCTAAAGTGCAGACTGGTGCTGTAGAGCAAAAGCAGAACCAATAAATTCAACAGAGCAATCAGCAGAAACAGCTCCGGAATACTCCAGCCGAACAGCTCCAACAGCACTATTGCCAGCACCGCTGAAGCAATCATAAACAACGCATTGAAAATATTGTTGGCCGCGATCACCTGCGCCCTTTCGGCTGGCCTGGCTTCAGCCTGAATAAAGCTGTACAGCGGAACAATATAGATACCGCCGCAGACGCCGACCATAAACAAACTCAGCAACAGTCCCCAATGGCGGCCAGTCGCCAGAAACTCCCCCAAAAGGTAGCTGCCGCTGCCAACCGGAGGCTCTACCCACATCAGGCCGGCATCAAAAGCGCAGCCAAACAGCATTAATCCCATTGCCCCGGGAACCACCAAACCCAATTCCACTTTGCGGTGTGCCAGCCGTACAGAAGCAAACGACCCAACGCCAATCCCCACGGAAAACAACGCCAGCAATATGCTGACCAAAGCTGGCGTGGCATACAATTCTATGCGGGTAAAGTTGGGGAACTGAGTCAGATAGACAGCACCGGCAAACCAAAACCAACTGATCGCCATAATGGCCACAAACAGGTTTTTCTGCCGCCACACCGCCTTGATTATTTGGCCAATGCCCTTGCGCTTCTGCCCGCCCGATACCGGAGGTAAATCAGGAATAAACTGACCGGCAACCAGCCCGATCAGCGCAAAGCTGACTACCGCAACGGCAGCAATAGCAGAAGCCTGCCCGGCTGACATAATCACACCGGCGCCCAGAGTGCCCATCAAAATCGCCAGGAATGTGCCAACCTCAACCCAGGCATTGCCCTGCACCAGTTCACCGGGCTCCAAAGCCTGAGGCAGCAGTGCATATTTTACCGGGCCAAAGTACGCTGACTGCGTCCCCATAAGGAACAATAACACCAGCATGACCAGATAACTCTGGCTGCAGATCGCTAACGCGGCTGCAGACATCAACAACAGCTCCAGCCACTTCAGACGTCGGATAAGCCAGGCCTTGTCACGACAATCGGCAAGGTGACCGGCGTGGGCGGAAAACAGCAAAAATGGCAGGATGAACAGGGCAGCCGCAAGATTAACAAACAGGCCAACCGGCATCGGAAGTTGACTGACACTGGCCCAGGCGACCATCAGCAGCAGAACGTTCTTGTAGATATTGTCGTTGAGCGCGCCCAGGCACTGCACGATAAAGTAGGGAAAAAAGCGGCGGCTGAGAAACATAGAATCAGTCCTTGATACTGAAAAAACAATCCACCGCTGAGCATTCAGGGGGTTACTGATAGCGCCATCAGAATTCTGGCCTCTCCCTCACCAAAGTAATCTGCCTCAAAGCCGATTTCAACAAAGCCTTCTGCTTCATAGAGATGCCTTGCCGGATTGGTGGGTGAGACGGTCAGTAAAATCCGCCGTATGCCCGCCGGAGCTGCGGCAATCCCGGCGCGGATGAGCGCCTTGCCGACTCCCTTTCCACGATGCTGCGGGCAAACCGCCAGAGACAGAATCCAATAATCCGTCGGCTCGCTTGCCCTGACCGCTAACTGGTAACCGAGCAATTTGTCGGTGTCGCTGTCCCTTGCGATCATCAGGCCATCATGCCAGCAGTCAAACACCTGCCGGAAGAAAAAATCCGGATAAGAATGTGAACCAAAAACCGCTTGCTCAAGTAAAAAAACAGCCGCCAAATCGGGTTTGGCGGCTGCTTGCAGAATAATAGCTGGATTCAATCAGTGACCTTCCAAAATCTCATCCCAGGCCAGTTGCGGTGCTCCCACCACAATGAAATTGGGATTCTCCATTGTTTCCCGCTCATTGTAACTCAGAGGATTGAGGGTGATATCCATCAATTGTCCGCCGGCTTCCTCAACTATGATCTGTGCCGCACCTGTGTCCCACTCTCCCGTTGGCCCAACCCGCACATAACAGTCGGCACGGCCTTCGGCAACCAGACAGGACTTGAGCGCAGCGCCGCCCATCACCACCAATTCGCAGTGGCGGGGATCATGGAACAGCTTGAGCACTGACTGAGGATCCTGACGGCGACTCACTGCCAGACGCAGTGCAGGATGGGCATCATTCAGGATCTGACGACTGGTAATACGCACCTCACCATCACGACTGCGCTTGTAGGCGCCCAGTCCGGCAATACCGTAATAACAGACTTCGGTCATCGGCACGTACACCACCCCCATGATGGGACGGTTATGTTCAACCAGAGCGATAATCACCGAAAAATCCCCACTGCCGGCAATAAATTCCCCCGTGCCATCGAGGGGGTCAACCAGCCAATAGCGCTGCCACTGGCTGCGCTCACTCAGGGCGATATCAGCGGCTTCTTCCGACAGCACAGGAATATCCGGCGTCAGTGCCGACAGACCAGCAAGGATAATGGCGTGGGAGGCAAGATCAGCGGAAGTCACTGGGGTATTATCGGCTTTGATCTCCCGGTCAAACTCGCCGCCCAGGTAAATCTCGCGAATTTTACTGCCCGCTTCCCGGGCGACATGAATCACAGACTCAATCAGGTTTTCTGGCTGCATAACTACCCCGGTCACTGCCCAGATGTGGTCCCGACGAGTGCCGGGGAAAAGGTGGTACTTAAAGTTTTAGATGTTTTTGAGCCAAAAACAAAGCACTGACACTGCGTGATTCAGAAAAATCTTCTCTGCCAAGCAGCAATTCCCAGTCAGACAATCCCCAAGGGACAACTTCAATGGGTTCAGGCTCATCCCCTTCAAGTCTACTTTCAGTTAATTCTTCTGCCAGAAAAATCTGCATCTTACTGGCGAAATAACCGGGAGCCAGACTCAGCTCCTTGAGCAAGGTCAGCTTCGCCGCAGCAAAGCCGATCTCTTCCTGCAGCTCGCGATTGGCAGCCTGTGCCGGAGTTTCTCCGGGATCGATCAGTCCTTTGGGAAATCCCAGCTCATACTCATGGGTGCCAGCAGCATACTCACGGGCAAGCAGCAGTTGTCCCTGATGCACGGGAACCACCATCACAGCGCCCCGGGTGTTACCCTTCATACGCTCATAAAAGCGCTCCACATCATTGGAAAACTTCAGATGAACCTGTTCGACCTGAAATAAACGACTGCGGGCAACCACTTCCCGGTGAAGAATTTCAGGCTTTTGCCGTTGCGACATAGCGGCCTCATAGCTTAGGGTGATTAATTGTGTGCGACATGCCGATTTTCCCTTCGACTCCGCAATGCAATAGGGCGCAGGGCCACATATATACTGACACTAGAACAAGACCGCAGATAATGCCTTAAGTCAGTTACAATCTTACTATTCTGTTTTTAATCCTCAACAGGATTTTATACCATTTCCTACAGGCGTTTACCCGCTCAGCACGAGTGAAACGTCCGGTATCTGCAGTGGTTGAACTCAAAGCAGCGGTATTAAGGAGCTGCTGGACAGCGATGGCTCGGTGCGCCCGGGAAGCCGATCAACCATGTATGACTTGCAAAATCTGATACCGTTAACAGTGCAATAAGGAATGTCTTAATGCTCCCCTGGAACCAAATAGACACAGTTTTACTCGATATGGACGGCACCCTGCTGGATTTGCACTTCGACAATCACTTCTGGTTGCAACTGGTGCCTCAGGAGCTGGCAAAACAGCGTGCAATTACGGTTGCGCAGGCCAGCAAACTGGTCGAAGAGCAATATGCCAGCGTAGCAGGGACCCTCAACTGGTATTGTCTGGATTACTGGCGCGATACACTGGGACTGGACATTCTGGCGCTGCACCGGGATTTGGTGGACCGCATTCAGATGCGTCAGGACAGCATGCCGTTTTTGCAGGGATTGGAGCAGGCCGGCAAGCTGCGCATACTGGTCACCAATGCCCACCCGGATAATCTCCAGCTTAAACTGGAACACACTGAACTGAGACGCGGCCTGGACAAACTCATCTCCAGCCATGAAACCGGCTATCCCAAGGAACATCCTGAATTTTGGCTTGCCCTGTTCGAGCGCTTCCAACTGGAGCCGGCACGCTGCCTGTTTATCGATGACAGTGAGCCTATTCTCGCTGCCGCCAGACAGGCCGGAGTCGGCTTTCAGCTGGGGATCAAAAACCCGGACAGCAAAAAGCCCCACAAGCATTTCAGCGACTTTCCATCGATTGATGACTATCACCTGCTGCTGGATGACTTACTGGCCGGCGGCTAACCGGTTGCACTGAAACAACAAAGGGCGCCGCAGCGCCCTTTGTCATTTCTCATCTTACAGCCCGGGGATCACGCCCGAGTAGCGAATGGGATAATAGCCTTCGTTGTCGGACTTACCCAAAAAGCTCAGCGCCTTTTTCAGATCGTCAGGCTGCTCAGCGGTTTCCCGCACTTTGGCATCAACCAGCAGTTTGTTATTCTCACCAATGGTAACTTCGCCCTTTACACCCAGGCCATTGCCTTTTTCATCTGTGCTCAGAACCACTTCACCGTTGCGACAGGCCAGTGCCAATTGAATATTACCCAGCGGATAATCCCCAAACTGATTATTGACGCTCAGATGGTTAAGGAAAACTTTGCCATCAAGGGCCTCACACCAGGGTTTCCCCTGAGTCAGCTGGGGCACAATCACACTGAGCTCACCGTCTACCTTGGTGCGAAACGGCAATCTGGCATCGCCAATCAGGAAACTGCCAGGCGCTTCAAAGCGTAGATCCTGTGCCTGCACCCCGGACAGCGACCAGGACAATAATCCCTTACCGCTCACCGCTGTGGCTCTGGAGCCCACCGTCAGATCGACAGTCACCTTGCCGGTGAGCAAAGGCAGAAATTTCAGCTGCCAGTGCACTTGCTCCAGCAAGCGTTTATCCACTGATACCGTGTCGGCACTGCCATCCCAGATGGTGCCGGAAACCCCGGCAATATTGACCTGTGGCGGCAATGGAGCCAACTGCAGTGCCACTCTGGCAGGAAACAGTGCCAACATAAACACCAGATAAATCAGCAAGCCCAAAAGAATCTTTTTAACCACGAACATATCCTGCTTTATTGTTATTGGGACAGCTGTATCCGGCGCACCTGCACGTAACCCGGGGTATCTGTGGCTGACACATCCAGATTATCCAGCGCCAGCCCCTGCTGCTGCACCAGCTCGTTGAGATAGCCCATCAGCGCATCAAAGGGTACATCATCCATCCACAACTGGATCTTGTTACCCTGCGGCTGCATGCGGGTGATCTCCAGCCCATACTTGCCCGCTGTGCTGTTGACCAGCGCACTCATGCTGCCGGTGAAGCCACTTTTACCGCCACTCTGTCTCAGCGACATGATTTTACCGGCAGTTTGTTTTACATAGGCCAGCGTTTGCTGCTCTGCCTGCAGTTGTCGCCCGGCATTTTCCTGGGCATTGGCGATAGGTGTCCAGATACCCCAATAGAGCACACCTATCAGACCTACAATGGCGGCGGCAGACAACATTTGCTGCTCACGCGGTGCCAGCCCTGCCCACCAGATTTTAATATTGTCCATTACAAACTCCTCAGGGTCAGGGTGCCTGTGACCTTGTCGTCACTGCTGTTCATCGCCCCGGCACTCACTTCAAACCCTTTGCTGGCGAGCTCTCTGAATTTTTCAATCTGGGCATAAGTTTTGGCAGTCACCTGCATCCGCAGCTCGCCGCGGGCTCCATCAAATCTCAGACTGTCCGGACGCAGTTCAGGCACTTTGGCAAAGCTGCCCTCAAGAGTGTTAAGCATGGCAAATAATTGATCGCCCCCGCCCTGGCCCTGCAGCTTGCCCAGCTCACTTTTCATCTGGCTGCGCAGATTCACAATGCGGCTGCTGCCGGGAATGGCCTTACGGTAAATGCTTTCACTCTGAGCTTTGAGTTCCGCAGCCTGTGCATCCAGCTGGTAGATATTCAGCCCCATGTTGGCCAACGCCAGCACCACAACAACGCCAGCGGCAATCGCGGCATTGCGCCACAGCAGCAGATGCTTGCTCAGCTCACGGCTTGGCTTGTATGCCCCGGTCAGCAGATTCACACCCGCCAGCGTCATGCCTTTGGCCAGCACCAGCAGCGGCAGATCCAGCGATTGCTCCTGCGCCTCAGTGCCAGGAATATCCATACGTGTGTATGTGGCCACCGAGATCGGTTCATCAGTATCTGTCGGCAGCAATTTGGGCAGTACCACTTCAGACCAATCCAGCGGAATACTCTGGCCGGCACCGGCAGAGGTACGCAGCAGCAGTTCACGGCCGATAACCATGGCAGCCCACTGACAATCTGCCAGCGGCAACGCCAGACAATCCGGCACCATGGCTCTGGCCTTAAGTCCGGCCTCCGCCAGCCAGGTCAGCCAGCTCTGCATCTGCTCATGGGTCACGGCAATCACATTGAGCTGTTCACCCTCACGGGCACCCACTACAAAATGCATCAGTTCAACATTATCGACCAGCTGCTCTTCCAGCATAAAAGGCAGGGCTTTGAGTGCCTGACGCTGACCCTTTTCCGGCAGCGTCAGCTGGGTCATCGCCAGTGCAGCGGCTGACACCAGCACTTCTACCGGACGATTACCCGCACGCTCCCTGAGCGATGCCAGCTCACCGGCATTGGCCAGCTCGCCACAGGCAATGATCTCTTGCTCCTGCTCAGACCAAACCAGCCAGTGACAGGGCTTTTCGTAGGTGCTTCCCAAGCGGATATATAACCGTTCAATCACACTGATTCTCCATCAGCCGCGCTGCTTTTCATCAGCAGCTTGCTTCTTTTTTATTTGGTTCTGGGCGCCAAACTGCCTGCTCACGACCTTGATTTGGCCGCCTGAGTTTTTCAGCACACTTTCCATCTGGAATACTGCGTTATCCACTTTGGCGCCGGCATGCAGCAGGAAATACTTGCTGTCGATACCTATACTGGACTTCATTTTGTCATCGACACCGCCGCCAAGATTGGCGTCGTTCCAGAAGTCATCCAGCTTTTCGTAACCGGCGGCGGGGCGCTGATTGATCAGATTCTGCGCCTCACCGACTGAAATTTTGTTGTCGAACATGGCAGCCAGCAACTCAGGCTGATCCGCGGCCACAGTATTAATATTCAGCACTTGCTCACTGTTACCCGGAATGACGCACACGTAGGGTGCCAGGGCCTGATAGATCTTCTGGGTAATGCCCATCACCGCGCGCAGTTCACTCTTGTCATTCATCAGGGTATTGGCTGCCCGGTATGCCACCGTCCGCGATTCATATTCGGCATCTTCCGCACCAAACGGGCTGGTGACTGTATCTTCATCGAGATAATCCTTTACCGTGTGGCTCAGACTCTCGGCGGTAAAATCATCCATTCCCAGCGCCACCAACAGCGCCTTGAACTGCACCGCCGGCAGCGGCATTTTCGGCTGGCCATTTTCATTCTCAATACTTGGCTGTGACAGCGCATTGAGGTTAAAGCAGCTGCGTAAATCTTTCATTTCGCCGCCGATTTCGCCATGCTCAGCGGGAAACACGACATCGGCCAGCGCCCAGTACTGCTGCAGATGCACTGTGCCGTCGGCATCTTCCATGTCCTGTTTGAGTACCTTTTTAGCCAGCTCCTCGGCACTGATGGCATACCAGTATGCCTGATCGTACTGAGTCAGATTCATGGTCCGTTGCATCGCCAGCTGGTTACGACCGGTAATATCTGCGGCAATGACCGCAATCATGGCAACAATCAGCAGTACCACCAACAGGGCCACGCCCCGCTGTTGTTTAAACCGGATCATGTTTCAGGTGTACTCCCATCGCCATTGTCACCGCCGGTATCCGGGTTTCCGTCACCATTGGTGTCATCGCCACTACCCCCGCTGTTATCACCGTTACCATTGTTGTTGCCGGCATCTTCATCTGGCTTGATACTGCCCTGCTCCGGCAGCAAAAACTTACGGGTAATGGAGCCCAGCCCTTCCAGCTCAATCTCCATGGCGATGGCCTTGGGCATGACGCTGCCATCGGCGGTTTCCTGCCAGCTGTCGTTGATAAAGAAGGCGTACTTCACCTCCAGTACCTTATCCATCAATACGGTTTTTTCCGGCTCAGCCCCCAGTTCCGGATCCGGATAGGGGAAATACCAGCGCTCCAGCCGGTCCTCCACCTGCACATAGGCAACTGCCTGAATACTGCCCCGCGGCAACATGCCCTCAGGGTTAAGCCAGCCCAACCGGTAAAAGCTCAGTCCCTGAGACTGAGAGTCCAGCACGTTGGGCCCGGCGATAAAAATCGTGCTGCTGCGGCCACCATCGAGCAAACGGGCGGAGCGGGCGACCATCTGTGCCAAATCCCGGTTAATCGCACCAAAGCCCTGCTGCATTCCTTTGAGTCGTTCGGCAAACTCCTGAGTTGCCTGGTCATTGGTTCTGACCGTATTCAACACCGAATAGGCTGTAATACCCAGCATGCCAAAAATGGCGGTGGCAATCAGCATCTCCAGCAGGGTAAAGCCCCTGCTACGGTTATTCCTGCCGCGCCACATAACTGCTCACCTGTGCTTTGATCCGCTTGAATCTGTCATCATCACTGACACTGATGCGGATCATGCGGAAGTCGTCATCCGTAGTTTTCACCACTTCCCGGCGCCAGTACCATTCCTGACCCGCCAACTCGTCTTTACCCTCTTTTTTACCCAGCGCCGGAAACGGCTCACTGAGACGGGCATCCACCATCTGGTTATCCGCCACCCATTGGGCCAGTGTTCTTTCTTCCAGCACCGGCATGTTAGCCATCATTTCCGCCAGACTCTTGGTGATAGCTACCGCGGCAATGGCAAATACCGCCATGGCGACCATGACTTCCAGCAGAGTCATGCCCCGGGTTCGCCTGAAACTAGTTCGCCGGGTATTCATCTTCTCTCCCCAGCGACAGCCTGCCCAGCGGGTTGCCGACCACCAACACATCTATGTCTTTGTTGTCATCCCGGGTCAAAAAGCTCAGTTCAAAACCGCTGATCTCACCGCTGGGAAACAAAAACACCTGAGGGATGAGTTCCTTGTCTTTCTTCGACAGGCCCACATCCGCCTCTTTAAAGGGCTCATCAAACCAGGAGGCGTCATCCTCGTCGTCCTGCACCAGAGGCAGGCCTTCCACCACCAGACTCAACTTCACCTGCTCATCAAACTCACGTTTGCCAATAAGTCGGCCCTTTTCCAGCGGCACCCACTTGTCATCTTTACGCAGCACAAACTGATAGCTGTGATCTTCCACCACCAGACCGACAAACTGACCACTGAGCACCACTTCATCCAGCACCATCTCAGTGATCGCCTTGAATTGTCTGGCCTGACGCTCAAGCTCCTCTTTGGGGCCTGAATTGCTCATGGATAAGGTCACAGCCGATGCCGCCAGTCCCATCAGCAAAATCACCAACAGGACTTCAAGCAGGGTAAAACCGGCCTGGCGGTATGCTGGCATTACTGGAAGCTCTGCAGATTCCAGTTGCCGATATCATCCTCAGTGCCAGGCTGACCGTCCGGTCCCATGGAAAAAATATCAATCTTGCCGTTTTCGCCGGGGCTCAGCAGCAGGTAGTCGTTGCGCCATGGGTCCTGTGGCAAACGCTTCACATAACCATCTTCACGATAATTGCGAGGCTCAGGCGATACACTCGGCTTTTGCACCAGCGCATCCAGGCCCTGCTCGGTGGAGGGATACACGCCGTTATCCAGCTTGTACATATCCAGCGCATTTTCCAGCGCGACAATATCTGACACTGCTTTTTGCTGATCGGCTTTATCTTTGTTGCCCATCAGGTTAGGCACCACCATGGAGGCGAGGATCCCCAGGATCACAATCACCACCATCACTTCCAGCAGGGTGAAGCCACGTTGTTTATTGCGTTTTTGCATCTCTTACATCTCCTTCAACAGTGCCCTGCCCGGGCCGGGTTATATGCTTAAGTCAGCCGCTGATCATATTGTTCAGCTGCAAAATCGGCTGCAGGATAGCCAGTACGATAAACAGCACCACCCCCGCCATAGATACCACCAACATGGGTTCAAACACCCCCAGGGCGATGTTGACGTTGGACTCAAATTCCCTGTCCTGATTGTCCGCTGCGCGCTCAAGCATCTGCTCCAGCTCGCCACTCTTTTCCCCTGAGCTGATCATGTACAGCATCATGGCCGGAAACAATTTGGTATTGGTCAGCGCCGTCCCCAGACTGGTGCCTTCCCGGACCCGGGCTGTGGCATCCTGCACGGCTTCACGCACCCGCACATTCTGCAGCACATCACTGGCGATACGCATACCATCAAGCAGCGGCACCGAACTGGCCGACAGAATACTCAGGGTCCGGGCAAAACGGGCGGTATTCAGGCCCCTGCTGACTTTACCCACCACCGGCATTTTCAGCAGTGCCGTATCATATTTCAGTCTGAATCCGGGATTGGTCAGCAATCGCTGAAACAGAATCACCGCCGCCACAATCAGTCCCAGAATAAGCACACCATACTGCTGCAGAAATTCTGAGCTGGCGATCAGCAACTGCGTGGTCCAGGGCAGTTCCTGTCCCATATGCACAAATTGATCGACCACCTTGGGCACTACTGCGGTCAGCAGCACAGCAATCACGCCTATGGCCACCATGGTGAGCACTATCGGATAGATCATCGCCTGAGTCAGCTTGCTTTTCAGCTGTTGGCGGCGCTCTGTGTAATCGGCCAGACGGTTAAGCACCACTTCCAGGTGACCGGATTTTTCACCGGACGCCACCATGGCGCGGTACAGATCATCAAACACATGGGGGAATTCGGCCATGGAATCTGCCAGCGAGTAGCCCTCTACCACCCGGGAGCGGACCGCCATGATCATGGATGCCAGCCGGTCCTTTTCACACTGCTGTCCCACCGCTTTGAGCGCCTCTTCCACCGGCAGTCCGGCAGCCACCAGAGTCGCCAGCTGGCGGGTCAGCAGGGCCAGTTCGGCGGTGGAGATTTTGCGCTTGAACAAACTGAAACCACCACCGGCGGCGCGGGTTTCCTTTTCCACCACAGGCTGAATATCCAGCGGCATCAAGCCCTGATCCCGCAATTGGGAACGTGCATGGCGGGCGGTATCAGCTTCGATAACCCCTTTGTTCTGTTTACCTGTTCGATCAAGTGCCTTGTATTCAAACGCCGGCATGGATTATTCCTCCCGGGTCACACGCAGCACTTCTTCCAGGGTAGTAATGCCTGCCCTGACTTTCGCCATACCATCAAAACGGATACTGGGCGTATGCTTGCGGACATATTTTTCAATGGCCAGCTCACCGCGACCACCATGGATCAGCTCACGCACATGATCATCCACCACCAGCAATTCATGAATACCGGTCCGGCCACGATAGCCGTTGTAGCCGCAATGCTTGCAGCCTTTGGCGCGATAGATCATGGTCTGCTCATCCGCAGCCATACCCAGCAGCTCTCGCTCACGCTCATCCGGGCTGTGGGCTTCTTTACAGTCCCTGCACAGGGTGCGCACCAGCCGCTGGGCCAGCACGCCGAGTAAACTGGACGACACCAGGAAAGGTTCAACCCCCATATCCTGCAAACGGGTAATGGCACCTGAGGCGGTATTGGTATGCAGCGTGGAAATTACCAGGTGACCGGTCAACGACGCCTGCACCGCAATTTGCGCCGTTTCCAGATCGCGGATTTCACCTATCATCACCACATCAGGGTCCTGACGTAAAATGGCGCGCAGTCCCCGGGCAAAGGTCATATCCACCTTGGTGTTAACCTGTGTCTGACCTATGCCCTCCAGCTCGTATTCGATAGGGTCTTCCACCGTCAGGATATTGGTATCCCGGGTGTTGATTTCCGTCAAACCGGCATACAGGGTGGTACTCTTACCCGAGCCCGTTGGTCCGGTCACCAGAATAATGCCGTGGGGTTTGCGAATAAGCTCGTCAAACTGTTTACGCACCGACGGCGTCATCCCCAGCTGCGCCAGGTTCAGCTTGCCGGCATTCTTGTCCAACAAACGCAGCACAACCCGCTCACCATGGCTTGAAGGCATGGTCGATACCCGCACATCCACGGCACGACCACCGATCCGCAGCGAGATACGGCCATCCTGAGGCACCCGCTTCTCGGCGATATCCAGGCGCGCCATAACTTTGATACGGGAGACCAGCAGAGACGACAGCTTGCGGTTGGGTTTGAGCACTTCTTTCAGTACACCATCCACCCGGAAGCGCACCACCAGCTGCTTTTCATAGGTTTCAATGTGGATATCCGAGGCTTCTTCTTTGATGGCCTCGGACAGCAGGGCGTTGATCAGCCTGATGATCGGCGCATCATCGTCCCCTTCCAGCAGATCTTCAGTCTGGGGCAACTCTTCGGCCAGAGTGAACAGGTCCATCTCGTTGCCCAGATCTTCCATCAGCTGCTGGGCTTCCGATGAATTGGCCTGATACGCCTGAGTCAGTTTGGCTTCAAACTCAGATTGACTCAGTTTCACCAATGGCAGCTCTTTGCCGGTAAAGCGCCTGGCTTCCAGCATGGCTTCGACCGGCGTTGCTTCGGTGTAATACAGCGTCAGCGGCTGATCATCGGTTTTGGCAAGCACCAGGGTAAAGCGATGAGCGAAAGCAAATGGCAAACGCTCCTTGCTGACGGTTTCAAATACCTCATCGCCCTGAGACTCCACTTCCATGCCAATCTCAGTGGACATGGCGGCCAGCTCATCGCGGGTTTCCTGCGGCTGTGGATTAGTCATGGGATTGATCTTTCTGCTTCTGCTCATCCAGGGTTTTCAGGGTAGAGTCGGTCTGGCGCAACTTGGTATCCAGCCCTTTGCCATCCTTATAGCGCTCCAGGATCTCATTCACTTCAGGCGACAGATACTCTTCCTGTTTCCACTCTTCCAGTACAGGCACATTGGTATTTGGCATCAGGTTGACACCGCGCTCCTGCTGCTCCAGTTGCAAGGCTCGGAAGTAGTTGTACTTGCGACCGGCAATGCCTTCCATGGTGGCGCCGTCACGGATGATGGTTGGTTTGATAAACACCATCAGATTCTTTTTCTTCTTGCCGCTGCTGGATGACTTGAACAGGTGACCAATGATCGGGATATCGCCCAGGAAAGGTACCTTCTGCACGCTTTCCTGCACCTCTTCGTTAATAAGACCACCCAGCACCACGATTTCACCTGAGTCAGCCATCACAGTCGTGGTCAAACGGCGGGTCGCAAAGGTCACATCCACGCCGGTTTTCCCGTTAATACCGGATACTTCCTGCTCAATGGTCAGCTTCACCGAGGTGCCTTCGTTGATCTGCGGAACCACCTTCAGCTTCACCCCCACTTCCTTACGCTCTACAGTCTGGAAGGGGTTGGAGTTACCGTTGGAGGAGTTCTGGGCGCCGGTCAGTACCGGTACCTCATCACCCACGATGAAAGAAGCTTCCTGGTTGTCCAGAGTGGTAATAGATGGTGTCGCCAGCACGTTGGAGTTGGTATCGGAAGACACCGCCTGCATCAGCGCGCCGAAGTCACCCATGGTCACCCCCCAGGCCATGCCATTCACTTTACCCAGTGCCTGTGCCAGCAGAGTGATATCACCCTTCTTATCCGGGTTCTTGCCAATAACGTCACCGGTATTGGGGTTGGTAATGTAAGTACCCTCTTCAGGCCTTGCCTGCCAAATCCCCGCACCTATCTCACCAATTGTGGGACCCAGGTTGTTGAACTGGGTGCCACCACCGGCAGCCGTAGCCCATTGCACACCAAAGCCCACATCGTCGCCTTCGGCAACTTCCACGATAATGGCTTCCACCAGCACCTGAGCACGGCGGATATCGAGTTGATTGATCACACTTTCAAGCGTGCGCATCTGATCAGGCTCGGCACTGATCACCAGAGCATTGGTGTCGGTATGGGCCATGATATTGATTTTGCTGTTACGGCCTGATTTCGGCTGGCCGCCGCCTTTTTCCTCTTCCAGCTTTTCAGCAAAGCCGGTCAGTACTTCCACCAGATCTTCAGCCTTGGCATAGCGCAGATAACGCACTTTGGTATTACCGTTGCTGGCCTGCTCTTCATCCAGCTTCTTAATCAGCTCAACCACCCGCTCACGGCTCTTTTGGTCACCGCTGACAATCACCGCGTTGATACGCTCATCAGCCACCACCTTGGGTGCCTGACCCGGCATTTGCGCCTGATTGGCTGAGGCGCGGTAAAGGGTATCGATAATACGGACGATTTCCGACGCGGAAGCGTACTTGAGATTAACCACCTGGGTTTCTACATCACCCTGCTGATCAACCCGGTTGACTATATCCACCAGCTTATTCACCACGGCAGCGCGGCCGGTGATCATCAACACGTTGGAGGGGTCATAGTTGACCACGTTACCGCCACCGGCATTGTCGTTCAGCTGACGCAGCAAAGGCGCCAACTGCTTGGCTTCAGTGTTATACAGCGGCACGATACGGGTAACCAGCTCATCACCGCTCCCCGGAATGCTGTCATCAGCCACCCGGATATTGGACAGCTTGGCATCCTTATCCTTGAGTACCTTGATGATGTTGTTCTCCATCTCCACCACGGCGTAGCCATACACCTGCAGCACATTGAGGAAGAACTGGTAATACTGTTCATCATTGAGCAGATCATAACTGCGGACGTTGATTTTTCCGCGAATGGTTGGGTCGACTATGATGGTCTTGTTCAGGTTCTTACCAACGATATTGATAAATTCCTGAATATCAGTGCCCTTAAAGTTAGCCGCATATTGTTCAGACCAGGCCGGCTGAGCCAGCATCGCCGCACCGGCAACCAGAGTGGCGATCAGCTTGCGTCGAAAGCCCTTGTTGTTCATTGTTTTTTCCCCTGCTTCGTGTTCACTGCTGCGGCAAACTGAATAAGATTTCCACCAGTTGTCCCTGGCGTTCGACCATCACTGACACTTCCGTCAGTGTCGGCAGCTGTGCCATCACATCAATGGACTGCGCCATATCGGTCAGATCATAACCATTGATGGATTTCGCCAGATCATTGGGCTCAAATCCCGCCGCCTTAAACAGACTGGGATCCTTACCCGGATTCAGACGATATCCTGCCACTTCGCCGTCAATCCGAATCGGTGAAATAGCAATAAAATCGGTAATTTTACCTGGGTCTTCGAGCAACAAATCGCGAGAGTATTCAAGCTCCTGCGTAATGTCTTTGTTGTCGCGCTGATCAAGACGCTCAACCTTGGCTTCCTGCAATCTGGTATTGGCATCACTTTGAGTGGTGTACTGCAAACCATCTAGCATCAGCGTTTCATAACGGCCGTTATTGGTGATGATAACTCTGTCGGCATACACCTCTTTGAGCGAAGCTGAAGTGCCACTGATCTTGTCACCCAGGCTGTAGGTGTCCTGGCTGCCACGGGATTCAATCACCGCCAACCCGTTACGCTCAGCCGTCGATGCCACCACCCCGGTCAGTTGTATAGACAAGGTTGTTTTGGGGGCATCAGTAATGATTTCAGCCACAGGTTCGGGCTTGGGATTTTTAGGCTTGTCAGACACTTTACCAAACAGCGCCAACGACTTGAGCGACTCAATGGAATGTGCACTGCCACTGGCTGTGTCAACGGAAGAAAGCGTTGGTTGCCAAACCACTGCAGAAGGTTGGGAGGGTACCAGCTTCCAGCTGATCTGTGCGGCCAGATATAGGGCGGTAATGACCAATAGCCAAAACACCCCGACACTGACAGGTTTTTGCGGGACTTGGCTTACCCTGCTGAAAAACTTATCCAATAAATCCATATTCACCGGGCCTGACTGGCCTCTAATCTGATTATCTCTTTATTTAGCGAACTCATGCTAACCCACCACAGTGGTTGGCAACAAGTCAGCAACATATGGGGCGTTGGCTAATTTTCACCAATTATGGTAAGTTTCGCGCCTGACTCTGCCCCGCTATTTGAGTCGCCAAACGGCGCTCAATCGGCAATTCTGTCCTGCGTCTACATCGTTAATTCAGGCACCAGACCCTATGACTCAAACACAGGAACAAGCCAAAGCTGTCCGACTGGATAAATGGCTTTGGGCTGCCCGCTTTTACAAGACCCGTGCCATCGCAAAAGAGATGATCAACGGTGGTAAGGTACATTACAACGGCCAGCGCCCCAAATCCAGCAAGAATGCCGAAGTTGGAGCCCTGATCAGATTACGCCAGGGATATGACGATAAAGAGGTCGTAATCAAACAACTTAGCGACACTCGTCGGGGCGCAAAAGAGGCGCAGCTGCTGTACGAAGAAACGGCAGAAAGTGTAAGAAAACGTGAACAGAATGCAGAAGCCCGACGCCTGAATATCCTGCACAATCCGGCTCCGGATCATAAGCCGGACAAGAAGCAGCGTCGGGCCATCATACGCTTTAAAGATATCTGAGGGTGAAACCATCCATGAACCAAGACAATCTATACCGTTACCTGTTCGAAAACGCCGATGTGCGTGGCGAACTGGTACAACTGGAAGACAGCTTTCAGCACATTATTAACAGCCATCCTTATCCCGGCGTCATCAAGCAGCTGTTGGGTGAGTTGTTGGCAGCAACCTCGTTGCTGACTGCAACCCTTAAGTTCAGCGGCGATATTGGTATTCAGCTGCAGGGTAATGGCCCGGTTACCCTGGCCGTCATCAATGGCAACAACAATCAGGAAATGCGTGGCGTCGCGCGCTATAGCGAAGAACTGCCGGAAAGCGCCACTCTGACCGAGCTGTTCGGTAAAGGCTATATGGTCATTACCCTGACACCGGATGAAGGTGAACGTTATCAGGGTGTCGTGGCGTTGGACAAACCAACCCTGGCGGAATGCCTGGAAGAGTACTTTGCTCAGTCCGAACAGTTACCAACCCGGATCTGGTTGTTCAGCAGCGACACCAAGGCAGCAGGTATGTTGTTGCAGGTATTGCCGGGTGAAGGGGAAAATCTGGAGTTTGACCATCTGACGCAACTGACTGCCACCATCAAGGCTGAAGAGTTGCTGGAACTGGATGCAGAGGAAGTGCTGCATCGTCTGTATCATCAGGAAGAGGTTCGTCTGTTCGACCCCATTCCGGTGAGCTTCAAGTGTACCTGCTCCCGCGAGCGCAGCGCGGCAGCCATTCGCACCCTGGACAAGACTGAAGTCGACGCCATTCTGGCAGACGAAGGCAAGATTGAAATGGGTTGTGAATACTGCAACAGCAAGTATGTTTTCGACAGTATCGACATCGAAGGCATTTTTGCCAATCAAACAGCTCCTGCTGCTCAGCAGTAAGCAGAAAGACTTAATAATCTAAGTCACGCTCCGGAGGCGTCTTCGGAGCGTTTTTTTATCCGTTTTCAGTAACTGCACACCGGTTTTTCATTAAAGACCCTATTTTTATCATTATCCGCACGCACTTATCGGCCAATCCCCATATAAACAAGGCTTCCGGGTTCATTGGTCATACCAAAAAAGAACAAATTTTCCCTCGTCGCAAGATTACAAAACAAACACCTTTGGGTTACACTCCAGCTACAGATGTCACCTAACACCACAGGTCTGCACAGGCAAGCGGCCCAGATCGCAAATCACGGACCATGACAAGAATAATTTGGCATCTGCGGCAGTCAGCCCATTCTGACTGGCCAACACCCGACAGACCCTACAAAATAATGGAGACCTGACTTATGGCGGACGGAGCCAACCGCGTACATAAGAACCTCACCACGGCAGCACTGATCGAGTTGTCCATCGCCCGCGGCGAGGGACACCTGACAGCCAATGGTGCATTGGTAGCGAAAACCGGAGAACGCACTGGCCGTTCTCCCAACGACAGATTCATCGTCAAAGAAGCCTCATCAGAGCAGGACATCGACTGGGGCAGTGTTAACAAGCCCTTCGCACCGGAAAAATTTACCGCACTGTGGAATCGGGTAGCTGACTACCTGAGTGGTAAAGAAGTGTTCATCTCCGAGCTGGAAGTCGGTGCAGATCCTGAACATTACCTGCCGGTGGAGGTCACCACTGAATATGCCTGGCATCAGGTGTTCGCCCGCAACCTGTTTATCGAACCTGAGCAATACAATGTCGCCGCCAAGGCCCCCTGGCAGATCATCAACGCGCCGAGCTTTGAGTGTGTTCCCGAGCGCGATGGCACCAACTCAGAAGCCACTGTCATCATCAACTTTGCCGATCGCAAAGTATTGCTGGCCGGTCTCAAGTACGCCGGGGAGATGAAGAAGTCCATGTTCTCGGTACAGAACTTCCTGCTGCCCGCCAAAGGCGTTTTGCCCATGCACTGCTCTGCCAACGTCGGTGAGCAAGGCGACACCACGCTGTTCTTTGGCCTGTCCGGTACAGGTAAAACTACGCTGTCTGCTGATCCCAAGCGCTTCCTCATCGGTGATGACGAACATGGCTGGGCGCCCGGTGGCGTATTCAATATCGAAGGTGGCTGTTACGCCAAGTGTATTGATCTGAGCCAGAAGAATGAGCCAGTGATTTGGGATGCCATTCGCTTTGGCACAGTACTGGAAAACGTGGTGATGGATGCCAAGCGGGTACCCGATTATCACGACAGCTCACTGACTGAAAACACCCGCGCAGCCTACCCACTGGAGCATATCGCCCGTCGGGTTGAAAGTAATCGTGGCGCAGAACCCAATGCCGTGGTGTTCCTGACCTGCGATGTCTCAGGCGTGTTGCCACCGGTCGCCCGTCTGTCCAAAGAGCAGGCCGCCTACCACTTTCTGTCCGGTTACACAGCCAAAGTTGGCTCCACCGAAATGGGCTCAACTTCTGCCATTCAGTCCACCTTCTCGACCTGTTTTGGTGCTCCCTTCTTCCCGCGTCCTGCCGGCGTCTATGCTGAGCTGCTGATGAAGCGGATCGAGTCGTTCGGCAGTCAGGTGTATCTGGTCAATACCGGCTGGACAGGTGGTCCATACGGTGTCGGTAAGCGCTTCGATATTCCGGTTACCCGTGCCATTGTGGATGCCATTGTGTCAGGCGAGTTAGCCAGTGTGGAGACTCAACACCTGGACGCGCTCAATCTGGATGTACCTGTGGCTGTTCCCGGTGTCGACAGTCAGCTGCTCAACCCTATCAATACCTGGGAAGACAAAGCGGCCTATGCCGAGTACGCCGCCAAGCTGGCACATGCATTCAATGAGAACTTTGCCAAATATCAGGTACCGGATTCTATCCGCAATGCTGGTCCCCGCGGCTGACAAACCTGCATAACCAAATCAACGGCTCCCATAGGAGCCGTTTTTATTTACATGAATAACAAGAATCTTTACTGCGCCAATCAGTCCCCCTGCTTGACAAGCCCACTCACCTTGCGCAATTTATGAACCTTCATCAAAAACAGAGTGGCGCACTTTGTCGCAACAAAGCCACCATGGAGACAGCCCAAATGGCCTTTCAGCGTAATCCTATCCTGCTGTGCGTATTAACCCTGATGACCGGCTCTGTGGCCGCCGCCGACAATACCACTGAGCAATATATCAACGATGCAATTCTGCCTCCGATACATCTTTGGCAGGGTCGCAGCGAAGCCCTGCTCAAACCTGCTGATCATCCCTGGGTGACTGACTTTGAACTCAGCAATGGTCGTATCAGTCCAGACTACGAGACCAGCATGGCCTGGCTGGACAAGCTGATTGCATACTCCCCGATGCTCAACAAAGTCAGCCTGGGCAAGAGTCCTCAGGGGCGGGATATCTGGATGGTCATCGCCACGGCTGACGGAGCCGCCACACCGGCAGAGCTGGCACAGCGGGATAAACCCACAGTTCTGATTCAGGCGGGCATTCATGCCGGTGAAATCGATGGCAAAGATGCCGGCATGATGTTGCTTCGGGATATAGTTACCGGCGATAAAGCGCCACTTCTGCAGCACGCCAATCTGCTGTTTATTCCCATATTCAACGTGGATGGTCACGAACGTCAAAGTGATACCAATCGGGTGAATCAGCGCGGTCCGGTGAACATGGGCTGGCGCACCACGGCAACCAATCTGAATCTCAACCGTGACTATGCCAAGGCCGATGCGCCTGAGATGCAACACCTGCTGCAGGCCATCAACCTGTGGCAGCCGGATCTTTATATTGATGTCCATGTCACCGACGGCATTGACTACCAATATGATGTCACCTTTGGTTACAACACCAGACAGGGACTGAGCCCGGCAACCTATCAATGGCTGGAAAGTCGTTATCGTCCCGCCATCGAGCAGGCGCTAGGTGAGGCAGGGCATATCCCCGGGCCTCTGGTATTTGCCCTGGATAACGCCGATATCACCAAAGGAATGAGTTACTGGAATCCGTCCCCCAGGTATTCCAACGGTTATGGTGACGCCCGGCACCTGCCCACTATTCTGGTGGAAAACCACAGTCTTAAACCCTATAAACAGAGGGTCTTGGGTACTTACGTACTGATGGAACAAACTCTCAGGACTCTGGCAAAAGATGCCATCAGTCTGCAGGCGGCCATACATAAAGACAGATACGCCTATCCACAGCGCGTCACACTTAGCTGGCAAAACGAAATCCAACCTTTTACCTGGGACTTTAAAGGTATGGGTTATGAGGTTGAAACCAGCCCAATCAGTGGTGACAGGGTTGTGCGCTGGAGCGGAGAGCCCAAACTCTATGCACAACTGCCGGTTGAAGGCAGTACCCGACCGGCAATCAGCGTCAGTCGCCCGGCCGCTTACTATATCCCGCCCCAGTGGCAGGAGGTCATTACCCGGCTGGAGCTTCACGGGATCCGCATGACCAGGTTGGAGCAAGCCACTCAGGTAAGAGGTGAACGGTACAGCCTTTCCAATCCAGTATTCGCAGAAAAGGACTATGAAGGGCGCCAAAGAGTCAACGCTGACATCAGTAAATCGTTCATCAATCAGGTGTTGCCTGCAGGCACAGTGAAAATAGAGACCAAACAACCGCTCGGCGACCTCGCTATCCTGCTGCTGGAACCTCAATCACCTGACTCGCTGCTGCAATGGGGTCTGTTCAACCCTATATTTACCCGCACTGAGTACATTGAAGACTATGCGGTGGAACCACTGGCACAGCAAATGCTGGCCGCTGACCCCAGGCTTAAAGCTGAGTTTGAAGCCAAGCTGCAGAGCGACCAGACCTTCGCAGCAAATCCCAAGGCAAGATTGCGCTGGTTTTACGAGCGCAGCCCTTACTATGACAGCGAATATCAGGTCTATCCCGTGCTGAGAGGGTTGTAGCCCACTGCGGGTTGTAACAGGTGGCGCATGACCACTGGCGCCGGGCTGGCAACCCTGCCGATTAACGCCTGTATCCCAGTAACCGGCCAGCGCATCCAGGCCCAGCCGCAACATGCCATGTTGACTGGCCGCCGTTACCATATACTGCAAGGTCGAACTCTGATTGCCATTGACTGAACCTTTGCAGGTAAAGCCTGCCGCCAGTTTGTCGGTCCAGCGCTGCTCGCACTATAAGTCTGAGCAGGCGTCGGCAAACAAAGCCAGATTCACAAGACGTCCCACCACAAGCTCCCTGGCTGTGATGGCGTGGCTGACAACCGCTGCGCCAGTATCCTCAATGCCTTACGCCACATGTGCCACCTGCTCAGCAACCACGGTTTGGCTGAAGTAGACGATGGCAACCTTCCCGGACAGCATGCAGTCTCCCACCTCAGTCATAGTTATTGCGCTCCTGCGGGTTGTCGCTGGTATAGCAGACAAACTCCACCTCAAAGCCCGCCGGATCGATATAGTAGACATTGTCGCGAAACTCGGTGGACTGCCCCTCCTTATCGACTTGGTATCCCGCCTCCTGCATGCGCTGTCGCAGGGCATTGAGATCCGTGGTGACAAAGGCAAAGTGCGCCAGCCCCTGCTGATGGCCGGTCAGATCCCGGTTGCCGCCCTCGCCGTTATCACTCAGGGCGATATAACTGTAGTCATCGCCAAAATGCAGCCAGCGTCTGGGCTTGCCGTACCAGCTGCTCTCTCCGCCACCGCGCACCTGCCAGTGTGGCATGGCCGCACGGTAAAACTTCAGCATGGCATCCATATCCGATACCACCAGATTAACGTGTTCGAGTCTTATCATCCTTAGCTCCTATTTGTTATCCATGACGTGATTAATCAGCTGCTGTAAAACATGAATGAAGTGCTCCCATCTATAGCGGTACATATCCAACTCCTGCCTTGTAACCTGTTTACAAGCCTAATACCTCAAGTTAAGTTGAGGTAAAGCGCTTTTTTGCTCTTTTTTTCAGCAGGAGGCATGAATGGAGTTTTCAGTAGGTGATGTTGCCCGGCGCTGCGGGGTGAAGGTCTCGACTCTGCACTTTTATGAAGACAAGGGACTCATCATTAGCCAGCGCA
Organism: Shewanella sp. GXUN23E; assembly: GCF_050865035.1. Lineage (NCBI taxonomy): Bacteria > Pseudomonadati > Pseudomonadota > Gammaproteobacteria > Alteromonadales > Shewanellaceae > Shewanella > Shewanella sp. GXUN23E. The sequence goes on from NZ_JBOZWP010000022.1 coordinate 32,032, forward strand.
ATGCGGGTAATCAGCGCAGATATCAAAAAGACGTGCTGCGTCGGGTATCGGTGATCAAGGCTGCGCAGAAAGTGGGGATCAGTCTGGCTCAAATCAAACAGGCGTTTGCCAGCCTGCCGGGCAACCGCACCCCGACCAACGACGACTGGGATAAGCTGGCCGCCAGCTGGCAACAGGAATTAGACAATCGAATCAGTTATCTGCAACGACTCCGAGACTCGATGAGCAGCTGTATAGGTTGCGGTTGTCTGTCAATGAAGAGTTGTCCTATCTATAACCAGGATGACTGGCTGGCTGAGCAAGGCCCCGGGCCCGTGCTGTTGGATCGCAACCCGGAATAACCATTTGGTTTGTAAGTGTTTGATTCGATTAATCAGTGACACAGATCACTCCCTACCACACCGGCGATTTATTTTTATTGATCTATATTAAATGCAGGTATAGATTTACCGCAAAACATGCATATAAAATATTTATTAATAGAGGTCGCCCCACTATGCTGGATCAAAAAACCATTTCTGTCGTGAAAAGCACCATCCCTTTGCTGGAATCTGCAGGCCCAGAACTGACCAAACATTTCTACCAACGCATGTTCAGTCATCATCCTGAACTTAAAGATATTTTTAACCTCGCACACCAGCGTAAAGGGGATCAGCCAGTGGCGCTGTTCAACGCAGTCGCCGCCTACGCCAAAAATATCGACAACCTGGCAGCCTTAGGTCCTGCGGTAGAAAAAATCGCCCAAAAACATACCGGTTTTTTGATCACCGCCGAGCAGTACAATATCGTCGGTCATCACTTGCTGGAAACCCTTAAGGAACTGGGGGGGGATGCGGTCACCGATGAAGTGATAGAAGCCTGGGGCAAGGCCTATGGGTTGCTGGCAAATATCTTTATCCAGCGTGAAGCGCAGATCTATGACGACGCAGCAACTCACCAGGGCGGCTGGCGTGGCACCCGCACCTTCCGTATCACAGCCAAGACTCAGGAGTCCGCAGTTATCACTTCATTTGAGCTGACGCCGGTTGATGGCTTGCCTGTCATGGACTTTGAACCGGGTCAGTACCTGAGTCTGAAGGTTGAGCATCCGCAATTGGAGAACGTAGAGATCCGTCAGTACTCGCTGTCTGATGCGCCCAATGGCAAGCGTTATCGCATCAGCGTAAAACGTGATGATCAGGGCGCAGTGTCTCAGTTGCTGCATGAGCAATTCAATGTGGGTGACGAGTTACAGGTGATCCCGCCAGCCGGTGACTTCTTCCTGAAAACCACTGATGACAAACCACTGACTCTGATTTCCGGTGGGGTGGGACTGACGCCGGTGATGAGCATGCTGAACCAACGACTGGCTAAAGACACTGCCCAAACCCTGTGGCTGCACGCCAGTGAAAATGGCGATGTGCACGCCTTTGCCGATGAGATAAAACACAAACAGGCTCAGTACCAAAGACTGGCGGCTTATACCTGGTACCGCGAGCCTCAACCACAGGACATTCAGGGCCAGCACTATGATTTTTCCGGCACCATGGAACTCAATGCCATCAACGGTCAACTGCCGACCTCTGGCGACTTCTACCTGTGCGGTCCGGTTGGCTTTATGGCCCATGTCAAAGCTCAGTTGACCAACCTGGGGATCGCCGATGAGCAGATCCACTACGAGGTGTTTGGTCCCCATAAAGGGCTGTAATTCCGAACGTCCAACGCCCCGCTTCGGTACAAGGTCAGCGTAAAATACGGTACCGCCGATGTCAGGGCTTCAACGCCTTGATGCTGTATACCATTGGCACGGTCTGACCGCCGTGCCTCATCTGAAAACACCCCTCGGCGACTTCTTCAAGACCTTCGAAACAGTTGTAGGGACTGAAGTCGAACTCCTTAAACTCGATCAGCTGTAATCCTGCCCGCAGCAGTGAACCTATGACATCGGCCAGGCTATGTGACCAGCTCATAAACCGTTCACAGCTGTCACCGGCATTTTCCGTATAGCTGCCTTCTTCTTCGATATCCGGCTCACGGGTGTGAAAATAACGGTATCCGGCCAATAGTCCCTGAACTGGATGAAATTCAGCCAGATAGAAAATCCCGCCGGGTTTCAGACACGACTGCACCGTTTGCGCCCACAAATCCAGATCCGGCAGCCAGCACAGCGCACCGTAAGAGCTGAAAACAATATCAAATTGTCGCTGCAGCACCTGTTGAGCACGATATACATCAGCACACACAAAACTGGCTTCCAAACCGGTTTGTCGCGTCAGTGCCGTTGCCTGTTCAATTGCCTGACAGGACAAATCAAGGCCGGTGACGCTGGCCCCCAATCTCGCCCAGGAGAGGGTATCCAGTCCAAAGTGACATTGCAGATGCAACAGGCTTTTGCCGGTAACATCATCGCCAATCGCCGCCAGTTCAATACAGTTGAGGCTGGAATTCCCGCCGAGGAATCCCGGCACATCATAGAAACGTGAATTCAGATGGATACGGGTTCTGGCATCCCAGCCCCTGCGATTGATCTCCAGATAGTCTTCCATGTAGGTCTCACCATAACTGTGGTTGGCGAAATTACTCATTTGATTTCGTCTATCCTGCTGGATATTGGCCACAAACACCAACCATCTATATCCATCGCCAACAATTTCAACACAAATTCATTTAAATTCAATAAATTAAAAAGTGGCATGGTAACTGCTTAGTCAACAGCAAGCTCCTGACAGCCGGGTCAATTGCCCGTGACAGACTCAGGGTGTAGTCGAGTCAATCAAGCTATAACAACAAGGAATCGTCATATGTATCGTCAGACACTGATTGCAGCAGTCCTTACCCTTGGCCTCAGCGGCTGTATTATCAATGTGAATGCTTCCGGTTACCGCGCGGAGTTTCTGGAGACCCGCCAGCTAACCCTCAACGCCGCAGAGCTGTCAGCACTGCAGGCAGAAACCGGCGCCGGTGATTTACATATTAAAGAGGTCGATGGTTTACAGCAGATTAGAGTCACCGCAACCATCTATGGCAAGCCGGGGATGGAGTATGAACTGACTCTGGAGCAACACCTTCACAGTGCCCGCCTGATCGCCAAAGCAGACGCATCAGGCCGCTGGCAAAACAGCCCCTACATAGACTTGACCGTAGAAGTTCCCGTGAATTTAAACTTGAAAGTCAGTGATGGCTCAGGGGATATAGTCATCAGTGGCGGACAGAATATCAACATCGATGATGGCTCCGGTGACATACATATCACCAACAGCCATGGAGAGCTTGAGATCAGCGATGGCTCCGGCGCCATCAATATCCTTCATCACACCGGCAGGATCAGCATTGACGATGGCTCAGGTGAGATCAGGGTAGCCAGTGTTAACGGCGATCTTTATATCAAAGATGGCTCGGGCAGCATCAACACAACTGACGTCAGCGGCAACGTCACCATTGATGATGGCTCCGGGGATATTCAAATAAGTCATGCAGGAAGTTTGAATATTGTCGAAGCCGGTTCAGGCAATTTGATTATTGATGGTGTCAGTAACACAGCGGGGCGTAAGTAACCCACTACAGCTCCAATATTCCCGGCGTGACTTTGGCAGTACGCGGTCGTCAAAGTCCCCCCTCCCCTGGACGAGCCGTTCTTGTCTGGCACTTTGTCAGCCGTTAGCAGATCCCTATCAGACTCAACTTCTGCTGGCGGCTGAGTTTTTTTACCGCAATTTCCCGCCTCAGCGCATCGCCTTTAGTTCCAACCGGCTCGCGATATACCAAACTTAGCGGCCCTTTCCCCCGCAAAAACCTGGCGGTCTTCTTGCCATTGGCACAGTGCTCGGCAAACCGTCTGTCGATATCCGTGGTAATGCCGGTATACAACTGGCCACCCGCACAGCGCACCATATACAGATACCAAACGGCTTGTTGATCTAACGGCTTGTCTTGTGAATCAGATGCTTGCACTATGTATCCACTGATTGGGTGTTAAACCCGGTTGGTTTGTTCTCAGGGCGGGGTGAAACTCCCCACCGGCGGTAATTTTCAGGCTTATTCTATGGGATTAAGTCGCTGAAATCAGCCCGCGAGCGCCTGTCAGCCAAGTCGTATGACAGGGACAAGCAGATCCGGTGTAACTCCGGAGCCGACGGTAATGAGCATCGGGCAACCGATGCGCTGAGTCCGGATGGAAGAGAATGTCAGTCACGATACGTTAAGTCTGCAGGATATCGCCTGCGGCCTGTTGTCGCGTATCCATCTGTACCTGTGACCAACAGGTCACTGCTTTTCTGTGCCCTGATCCAAATGGAGGTACACATACGCCCCTTAGTTAGTCCGGATGAAATGAGTGCGATAAGCCGTCCGACACCGAGCAGCTTGAGCACATGCGCAATGGCGCATTTCAACACCGGATTAGTGCAGGGTCGTTACTGCCTTCCTCATTTCCAGCTTTGAGGAAACTTATTATGGATCAGTCCTTACTTAATCAATTTGGCAATGCCAGCCAAAGAGTCGAACGCGCTCTTGATGCTCTCAAACAGGGTAAAGGCGTACTGTTGGTTGATGATGAAAACCGTGAAAATGAAGGCGACCTTATCTTCAGTGCCGAGCTGCTGACGGTACCGCAGATGGCGCTGCTTATCCGTGAATGCAGCGGTATTGTTTGCCTGTGCCTGACCGACAATATACTGCAGCGGTTGGAACTGCCCGCTATGGTCAACAGTAACACCAGCCAGTATGGCACCGCCTTTACGGTCACCATTGAAGCCCGTTCTGGGGTAACTACCGGCGTGAGTGCGGCAGATCGGGTCACCACCATCAAAGCCGCTATCGCCGACAATGCCAGACCAACAGATCTGGCCCGTCCCGGCCATGTATTCCCGCTGCGCGCTCATCCTGATGGCGTACTGGGGCGCCGCGGTCACACGGAAGGAACTGTGGATCTGATGCGTCTTGCCGGTCTCAAGCCCGCCGGCGTATTGTGCGAGTTAACCAATGAAGATGGCACCATGGCCAGACTGGCTGAGATTATTCAATTTAGCCGGAAACACGACTATCCGGTTTTGTCGATTGAGGATTTGGCCGCCTATCGACAGCGACATGAACTGGCCGCAGCTTGCTGATATCAAATAACGAAAAAGCAGCCTCAGGCTGCTTTTTTATCTTTCGCTGACGGTTGGCATTCAGGCAGAGGTGCCCGCGTCATGCATGATGCTGGCACTCTCTTTCGATGCCATGGCGTCCAGATCTTTATCGATAAAGAACAATGCCTTGCCATCTTCACCCACCAAGCGGATCTTGTCGACAATGGACTTGAACAGCTTTTCTTCTTCATGCTGCTCGGCCACATACCATTGCAGGAAGTTAAAGGTGGAGTAGTCCTGGGTGGTGAACGCAGTATGGGCCAGGCCATTGATGGCTTTAGTGATTGCCTGCTCATGTTCCAGTGTGTGCTCAAACAGGGCCAGCAGGGAAGGATATTCCGCCTGCGGCGCCTCGATGGCACCAATCAGCGGCATGCCACCGGTTTCACTGACATAGGTAAACAGACGGTGCATATGCCCCATCTCTTCGGCGGCATGGGCACGCATAAATCTCGCCGCCCCTTCAAATCCCTTGTCTTCGCACCAGGCGCTCATCTGCAGATACAGATTGGAAGAAAAAAACTCCATGTTGATCTGTTCATTCAGCTTGGTGATCATTGCGTCGGCCAGCATATCTGCTCCTCTTGCTAACTCATCCTTAAAATTCCTGCCCATTGTGGAAGTCTGAAAACGCAAAAGCAAATGGATTCCAAGGAATTCATCTGTTGTTTTGATCCACCTCAGGCACAAATCTGTGAGCTGAAACTCAGCCCGGTATTTGCCCACATCTCCAGGGTTTTGCATACTTTAGCCAGGTTGTCATGGCATAATGGCGGCCATCTGCAGCCCCATTTATCTGTAAGCAGGGAGTTCACATGCATAGCAAGCAAGACCCATGTTGTCATCCCGGATTGATGCATCCGGATCAAGCCATTCCTAAGCTGCTTGATCAGGTTCAGCCCACCCGTGACACCGAAATTGTGCCGCTCAGTCACGCCATGGGTCGCATTCTGGCAGAAGATCTGGCATCCATGCTGGATTTGCCTCCCTTCGACAACTCTTCAATGGATGGCTATGCCTTCCGGCTGGCAGATCTGCAGCACAGCAACACCCTGAAGCTGGCAGGTTACTCCTTTGCCGGTCATCCCTATGAGGGGCAATATCTGCCAGGCAGCTGCGTGCGCATTATGACCGGCGCACCTGTGCCTGAGTGCTATGACACAGTACAGATGCAGGAAAAAACCCAGGCCGATGGCGAACTCATCACCATAGAAGCACCAGATGCCATTGGCGCCAATGTGCGTGAGCGCGGTGAAGAATTGAAAGCCGGTGATAAGGTGCTGACCAAAGGTACCCGCATCGGCGCCGCCGAAATGGGCGTACTGGCCACCATAGGTCAGAGTCAGGTACGGGTTTATCGCAAATTAACCGTCGCCTTCTTCTCTACCGGTGATGAGCTCCGTCCGGTCGGCACCGAACTGGCACCCGGGCAGATTTATGACTCCAATCGCTATTCCATATTGGGGTTGCTGCAAAAGGCCGATGTGGATTGGCTGGATCTGGGTGTCATTGCCGATGACCCGGAAGCGATCCGCGCGGCCTTCAAAGAAGCCTCGGCCAATGCCGATATGGTACTGACCTCAGGTGGCGTATCTGTTGGTGATGCCGACTACACCAAGCAGATCCTCGATGAAGAAGGCGAAATCACTTTCTGGAAGATGGCCATCAAGCCGGGCAAACCTTTTGCCTTCGGTAAGCTGGGCAATGCCGTATTTTGCGGTCTGCCAGGCAACCCTGTGTCCTCCATGGTGACCTTCTACAAAATCGTCATGCCCTTGCTGCAAAAAATGCAGGGCCTGCCTGCTCAGCCTGTCCTGAGCCTGAAAGCCACCCTGACCAACCCTATCCGGAAGCATCCTGGCCGGGTGGAATATCAGCGCGCCATTTTAAGCCGCAACGATGCCGGCGAGCTGCAGGTATGTACCACCGGCTCACAGGGCTCTGGCATGCTGACCTCCATGAGTCTGGCCAACAGCTTTATCGTACTGCCACAAATGCAGGGTGATACCCCGGCAGGCTCAGTGGTGGATGTCGAGCCATTTACCGACGTCCTGAACTAATCATCACCCGTTAACCGTGTGTGCCGATCTGTGTCGGCACCTTGCAGGAACCCCCTATGAGTGAGCACCCACAAGATCTGCTGTCCCATGCCGAGATGCTCAGATACAGCCGACAAATCTCCATTCGCGCCATGGATATCGATGGTCAGGAACAGCTCAAGCAGGCTAAGGTACTGATTATCGGTGCCGGTGGTTTGGGCTGCGCCGCCAGTCAATATCTGGCGGTCGCCGGGATCGGCCAGATGACATTGGTGGACTTCGATACCGTGGAGATCTCCAACCTGCAGCGGCAGGTGCTGCATCAGGATGCCAATGTCGGCCAGCCCAAGGTGGAGTCCGCCAAACAGAGCCTGACGGCGCTCAATCCCCATATCCGGATAGAGACCATCAACGCGGTACTGGATGACCCGGAAATTGATGAACTGGTCAGCAGGCACACGCTGGTATTGGATTGCACCGACAATGTGATGGTGCGCGAACAGCTCAACCAAGCCTGCTTCAGGCATAAGGTGCCACTGGTATCGGCGGCGGCCATCCGCATGGAAGGTACAGTGATCGTGTTTGACTATAGTGCAGGCACGCCCTGCTATCACTGCTTCAGCGCCCTGTTTGGCGAGCAGCAACTGAGCTGTGTGGAGTCCGGTATCCTGGCACCTGTGGTCGGTATGATTGGCTGTATTCAGGCCACCGAAGCCATCAAGGTACTGACGGGTATGGGTCAGACACTGGCTGGCCGACTGCTGATGGTTGACGCCATGACCATGGAATTTCGGGAGATGAAACTGCCGAAGCAGCCAGGCTGTCGCGTCTGCGGTTAATTCGCCACAACAGCCAATCAAACAGCCTGCCAATGCAGGCTGTTTTTGTTTAATGGATCAATCCCCGTCCACATGCGTAGCAAGTCATAGTCTTGAAGACATAAGCTTATGAATATGAGCCGCAAAATGAATTTACTGAAAAAGGCCTGTCCCGCAAGTTTGTGGCCATTCAGCTGGCGCCTGAAGTGGCGTAAAAAACCTGGAGTCTAAGCGGTGCCGCTCCCAAACGCGTTCGCTGCCGGAAACATGGCAACTGACCCAGGTACCAATGACTGCAGCACCTTTGACTGAAGCACCGTTAGCTAAAGCGCCACAGTACCGGCCTTGATCTCCCGGGCCCGCACCAGTGTGGCTTGCTGCTCGGCCTCATCTAACCGGTCCCAGTTACGGTAGATCATGCCGATCCGCGGGTTTTGGCTGAAAACAGCTCTGTGCTGCAGCATAAAGGCCCAATACAGGCTGTTGAATGGACAGGCATTCTCGCTGCTGCGGTGTTTAACATTGAAATGGCAGCGGTCGCAGTAATCGCTCATCCGCTGAATATAGCTGCCGCTGGCTGCGTAGGGCTTGGTGGCAATCAGCCCGCCATCGGCAAACAGCGCCATGCCACGGGTGTTGGGCATCTCCACCCACTCTATCGCATCCATATAAATCCCCAGATACCAGGCGTCCACCTCTGCCGGAGACGCTCCCCACAGCAGGCTGAAATTACCGGTCACCATTAATCGCTGAATGTGATGGGCATAGGCAGTATTCAGACTTTGGGAGATTACCGTCGCCATGCAATGCATACGGGTCTGACCATCCCAGAAGAATCCGGGCAAAGGCGTAGTCGCATGCAGCCGGTTGGCACCGGCATACTCAGGCATATTGCTCCAGTAGATCCCGCGGACATACTCACGCCAACCGAGGATCTGGCGAATAAAGCCTTCTACTGAAGCAATGTCCGCCGCGTCTGAGTGCCAGGCAACCAGCGCCTGATGGATAACCTCCCCGGGGTGCAACATCTTGGTATTCAGGGCAAAGGACAGACGTGAATGATACAGACTCCAACTGCTGGCGGATTCATCTGTCATGGCATCCTGAAACCGGCCAAACAAAGGCAGACAGCAGCGGATGAAATACTGCAACAATTGCCGCGCCTGCTTGCGGTTAGCCGGCCACAGCAACTCAGGCACAGCCCTGCCCACAGTGTTTACGCCATGACGCTCAAGCCGCTGCAAAATATCGCTGACATCATTGGCAAAGCACAGCGGCCGGGGAATGCCGGCGATGTCTGCCGGTTTCAGTTTGTGGCGATTATCGGCATCAAAGTTCCAGCGCCCACCGTCGGGTTTATCGCCGGTCATCAAAATCCCGGTTTGTTTGCGCATCTGTCGATAGAAGCTTTCCATCCGCAGATGCCTCCCTTTGACAAAGCGCCTGGGTATGTCATCGAAGGGCAATATAAAGTGTTCGGTATCCACACAGGCAGAGCTGATGCCCAACTCCGTCAAATCGCCCTGCAAATGCTGCAACTGCTCAAGCAGCCGATATTCATCGGGCCTTTGATACTCAAAGTGGGTGATCTGCTGCTCAACGCAAATATCAATGACCAGCTCACTCAATCCTGCAACTGCAGCGGTATCGTCCAGCGTCAGATGCCGTACATTGTGTCCGGCCTGTTGCAACGCCACGGCAAAATTGGCCATGGCAGCAAAGAAGCCGCAGACCTTTTGCACATGATGTCTGACGTAGGCAGTTTCCTGATGCAGCTCGGCAATCAGGTACAGACAGGCGTCATCCCGTTGCTGATACCAGCTGTGAGATGCATTGAGCTGATCCCCCAGAATAAGTCGCAGTCGTCGCATACAAACCTCCCTGGCAAACCAGTACGAGCGGACTTATTCAGGTGATCAAAGGATTGGCTAAGCTTTTGATTTTGGCCAGGGAAGATTGGCCACGGCAATCCACTGTGCCAATTGCGCCTGAACTGCTGCGGCGGCAAACAACTCTCCCTGCACAGGATCAGCGCAAAAATGATACTCACGCCCCTGATAGTGGAACTCCAGCTGCCAGGCATGCAGATAGCCTCTGTCTGCCATCTCCCCACCGTACAGGGTGTCCCCCAGGATCGGGCAGCCCAGACTGGCCAGCGCTACCCGCAGCTGGTGAGTCTTGCCACTGAGCGGTTTGAGCAGATATAACCGCAGCCCCTCTGCCACCGACTGTGAGAAAAACTGAGTGATCGCAGGGTTGGCAGTGGTACGCAACAACTTGTACTGACTACGACGGGACTTGGCCATATCGCCAATCACCCAGCCCTGTTTCTTTTTGGGTTTTCCCTGCGCCAGCGCCAGATAATATTTCTGAACCTTGTGGGTACTGAACAATTCGGTAAAGCGGGCCGCCGCCGCAGAGGATTTTGCCAGGATGATCAACCCGGATGTCAGGGTATCCAGCCTGTGTACCGGGTAGAGTTTGATATTCAGATCCAACTCAACCCGGGCAACGACCCCGGCCTCGCCATCCTGACTGTGAAAATGCACATTGGCCGACTTACTGATCACCAGAAAGTCGGCTTCATCCTGAATAAGCTGATACAAGTAGGAACCCTTTTAAGCGCGGAACGTGACTGTCACCAGTAAGCCGGGATGATTGTCACTGAGCTCAATCCGGGCCTGGTGGCGGGATAATATCGCTTTTACCATCGACAGGCCAAGACCTGTGCCGGCGTGATGACGACTGGGGTCAAGACGAACCAGACGCTCAAATACCCTGTCCTTGTCCGCATCAGGAATACCGGGACCGTTGTCGCTGATACGGATCACCGCGCCTTCCTGTTCAATCCTGATATTGGCACCTTCTCCGGAATACTTCATGGCATTGTCGATAAGGTTGTACAAAGCCATAAACAACAGGTGTTTGTCGCCGGTAATCACACAATCAACCCCGGTTTGCAGTGACAACTGCTGCTCCTGCATCTCAGCCACGGCTGCGGCCATCTCCTCCAGATCACAGCAAAGTTCAGACAAACTGACGGGCTGCAACTCCAGCTGTTGCTGGCCTTCCTCGATCCGGGTCAACGACAGCATGGCATTGAAGGTTGCCAGACACATATCCAGCTCTTCAATCAGCACAGCACAGCTTTCCGCGACATCATCGGAAGAACGACTGGCCAACTGCTCCAAACCAATACGGATATGGCTCAGGGGCGTGCGCAGATCATGGGCAATATTGTCTGTTACACCGCGAACAGCATCCAGATTGTTCTGCAAGGTATCCAGTACCCGATTGAACTGATTGGCCATCATGTCGAATTCGTCAGGATGCTCAGAAATCGGGAAGCGGGTGTCATAGTGCCCCTGCTCAATGCGGCGGCTCAATCTGTTGTAGTTCACCACCCGGCGCAGCAGCGCCTTGGAGAACAGATAGCCACCTGCCAGAGTCAGCAAAATGGTCACTGCCACGGCAGTCGCCGCAGCACTGATAAACTTATCAATCAGCGTTGCCAGCTGATCGGTACGGCTGGCCAGCAGCACGGGACCATAACGGGTTTGCACCAGACCACCGGTGAACAGATGCAACTTTTCCGGCCCGCCGGTCAGAATCGGGAACTCTTTGGTATCAGGCAGCAGCGGCATATCCGGCGGCATAAAGCTCAGCGCCCCTTCCAACTGATCGTCGTGTTGCCACACCACCAATATGGTTTTAGGGTCAGCCGTGCGCACCTGAGCGGCAAATGCCTGACGATTAGCCGTCAGCGCCAATTGCTGATACTGAATGCGCTCAGATTCGAGATGGATCTCTACCTGATGCTGCTGTTCCAGGATCAGCTCGCGATACATACCAAACAACAGCGCCCCAATGATAAAAGTCACCAGGGTGGTAAAGATGATGGTAATTCGCCAGGCGCTGCTCTGAAATGGCTTAAAAACGTTGACGGAGCCGATAACCTGCACCTCGTACTGTCTCGATTAGCTCACCATATCCCAGCTCCTCAAACTTACGTCTGAGCTTGGCGATATGTACATCGATAACATTGGTGCGTGGGTCGAAGTGATAATCCCACACGGCCTCAAACAAGAGCGTACGGCTGATCACCTGGTTGGCATGTTCCATCAAATATTTCAGCAACTGGAATTCTTTGGGCTGGAGCATCAACTCCTTGCCACCCAAAGTCACGTTGCGGGTCAAAAGTTCCATTTCCAGCGGGCCAACTTTGATACTGGTCTGCACTGGCTTGGACTGGCCGCGCTGCATCAGTTTCTCAGCACGCACCAACAACTCGGAGAAGGCAAAAGGCTTGGTCATATAGTCATCGCCACCGGCGCGCAGACCTTTCACCCGCTCATCCACATGGCTCAGTGCGGACAGAATAAGCACCGGCGTTTCATTACCGGTCGCACGCAAAGCCGCCAGGACTTTCAGCCCATCGAGCTGTGGCAGCATGCGATCCAGAATCATCAGATCGTAATGACCACTGGTGGCCAACAATAAGCCCTGATGGCCATCGCTGGCCGTTTCGATATTGTATCCCTGCTCGGAAAAGCCTTTGACAATATAATCAATAGTCGTGGCGTCATCTTCCACCAACAGAACTTTCATTGTATCTCCTTAAGCACGAAGTCCAACTGAACTCCAGGCGAAACAGGATAGTCGGATTCAACTCCAGGTAAGCAATGGCAGGGGTTTTTGTTGATCGATATCGAAAGCCAGTTTTACCCTGCCGTCTGCATTGAGCAGTTCCACTTCAAGGTAATTGATCCCGAGGTCTCGATCCAGCTGTGCATCAACCACAACCGCTTGACGGGTCTGCATTGCCTGAATGATGAGTTGAGAAAATGTTTGATTGTGTTCAAGAATTTTAGCCGCAGCCTCAAGATCATTTTTATCTTCAGATTTCAGCTTTTCTGTCTGGCGGTGCAACAGACTCCCGTCACTGGCACGGTATACCAGCTCGGTAAGACTCTTGTCTCTGGGATTGATGACCTCAATCTCGTATTTCAGCTCACCTTTATCCAGCTCAGTATTGAACTCTGCAATTACCCCGGGAAACTGGCGCTCCACGTCCTGCATCAGTTTGATTGGCTCAACGTGCTGCGTCTGCGACAGATACTGCCACAGATCAGTGTCGGCAAATGCAACGCCGGATATCAGCACTAAACCAAGCAAGAGACGTGACACTTTTTTCTCCAGATTCAACAAACTAGGTAAATTACAGCGACTTCAATCTAACATAATTGAGGTCCCGGAAATGTGGTATACACCCAACTATCTCCAAATATGCAAAACAGATCCCACTCCGGCCTGGCTGACCATCAGCAACAGGCAGAGACGGGATCCATTTTCTGAAATCAGTGTTGATTACTTTGGACGTTGGCAGCAGGGGCCTCATCCAGCAAACTAATGACTTCAATATCGACTTCCTGACCATCCCAGTCGTTATCCACTTCACCCACCAACACAACAGGGGTATTTTCATCGACTTGGACATTGCGCAGCAGATCATCATCGATATCGACAATCACCATGCCGGACTCATCCTGAAACTGGTACTTTTCATCGCCCAGGCTTTTGACGAGTTTCCCGGTGAGTTGAGCTTTGGCACCATCCTGTGCGTCTTTGACGGCGCTGGCACTGGTGATTTGGGCTTGAGCCCCGGGACCTTCATAGGCAGCCATTGCACCTCCGGATACCAGAGACACCAACAGCAAAACGGCAGCAGCTTTGTTACTCATAGCAATTTATCCTCATAGTTTGGGGATATCTTAGCCCAGAGCCATTGAAGCGGCGGTGAATCGCGGATTAAGTTTCGCTAATGTTAACAGTGATGTGGCAATTTGGTAGCAGGAATTGGCAGCCAAAATGTGAGCAGCGGCCGAGTACGGCAGTGCTCATTTTGACTCCAGAATATGGATCATCTCTGACTTGAGCGCCACTGTGGTGCGAACACCTTCAGCCAGTGCCAGTTTTGAGGCGAGATGCAAAGGCACCTCGGTATTGAGTTGACCGGTCAACCCGACCACATTACAGATCAGCCGCACGGTTTCGCCCATAACCAGCATGGAATCAATCACCACATCCAGCTTATTGAAGCTGCGACACAAACGACCACTGGCAATGGCATTAAAGCGAATCCCCTGATTGGGGATCACCCAGCGCACCTTGCTGCCAATATCCAGATAACCGCCATAATCACTGGCGATCAGGATCTCCCCCATCTTCAGCCAGGTGATATTACGCGCTTCATCCTGTGCCACCACATGGGCATCGAACAGATTACGCAGCCCCATCTGTCTGGCCACCGCCTCATTGCGGGGACGGGCCAGCACCTCATGCGGCTTGCCCTGCTGCAGCATCTGTCCCTGGCTGATAAGGATCATTCTGTCGGCCAGCAACAATGCCTCATTCAAATCATGGGTGACCATGATCACCGGGATAGCCAGCTGCGATTTGAGCCGTGCCAGCTCCAGATACAGGCGCTCACGGGTTTCCCGGTCAACGGCAGAGAAAGGTTCATCCAGCAGCAGAATCGACGGCTCACGTGCCAACGCACGGGCCAGCGCCACCCGCTGTTTCTGTCCACCTGAGAGCTGTGATGGCAACCTGTCCGGCATGCCGTGCAGATTGACCCGCTCCAGCCAGTCCAGCGCTCTGGGCACTCGCTCGGCGGCCGGAATATGATCCAGTGCGCTGACCACGTTTTCCAGCGCGCTCAGATTGGGAAACAGCCCAAAATGCTGTGGCACATAACCGATATGCCGCGCCTGAGGACTCAGGCAGACGCCATGATTATCAAACCACACCCGCTCACCACAGCGAATCTCACCGCTGCCGGGTTTACCCAGCCCGGCAATCATCCGCAGCAAGGTGGTTTTTCCACCGCCGGAAGGACCCACCACCGCCAGCACCTCACCGGCATGACAGGTGAAATCAGCATTCAGCGGGATAGGATGGGTTTGATTGACCTTACAATGCAGATCAACGGCCATGCTGACCTCCCAAACGGCGGGAGAAACTGGTAGTCAGCGCCAGCGCAGTGATGGCAAACAGCAACAGCACCAGCGACATCACACCGGCAGCATCGAAGTCAAAGGCCTGCACACTGTCGTATATGGCAATGGAAATAGTCTTGGTTTCTCCAGCGATATTGCCGCCCATCATCAGTACCACCCCAAATTCCCCCAGCACATGGGAAAAACACAGCACCAGCGCGGTCAGTACGCCCGGCCACACCATAGGCAGCTCGATGCGCCACAGGGCCTTGCTGCGACTCATGCCACAACAGGCGGCGGCATCGCGCACATCCTGGGGAATGGTTTCAAACGCCCGCTGAATAGGCTGCACCGCGAAGGGGATATTGACGATGACCGAGGCCACCACCAGCCCGGAGAAATGAAACACCAGTTGCTGGCCAAACAGCTGTTCAACCAACTGCCCAAGCCAGCTTTGACTGCCAAGGCCCACCAGCAGGTAATAACCAATCACAGTCGGCGGCAGCACCAGTGGCACCATAATCAGCGCCTCGACCCAGGACTTGCCACGAAACTGACCATACGCCAGCGCCCGACCGGCGAGGATCGCCATGGGGATCAACACCAATACCGTGATGGCGCTTAACTTGACCGATAACCACAGGGCTTGCCAATCCATTGCATCAGTCCTTATTGCCTGGGCAGAGCAAATCCGTAATCGACAAACACCTGACGCGCCTTGTCTGACTGCAGATAGTCAAAAAACGCCCTGGCTGTTGCGCCGGCATTGGGCAGCAGCACCATATCCTGCGCCAGATTGCCATGGAACTCACTGGGCAGCTCAATGTAATTGGCCCGCGCAGTAAACTGGGGCGCTTTGACCAGCGACAGCGGCACTATGCCCCCCTGAGTGGAGCCACTGATGGCAAACTGCGCGGCCTGTGAGGCATTCTCGCCGTAGATCAGTTTGGGCTGGATAGACTGCCACAGGCCAAAATGCTCAAGGTACTCTTTGGCCCGCTCGCCGTAAGGCGCATGCTCGGGATTGGCGATGGCAAACCGTTTTATCTTATCTGCTGCCAGCATGGTTTTAAGGCCGTTAAGCTCAGTATCCAGTGTCAGAGGAGAGTTTTTCGGCGCCGCCAGTGCCAGCCTGCCCACCGCGTATTCCACCGGCTCGGCGGTCACCAGGCCATCGGCCTGCAGCTGATCAATATATTTCTCATCCGCAGACATAAATAGCTGAAACGGCGCGCCATTTTTTATCTGAGCGACAAAATTGCCCGATGAGCCATAGGAAATTCTGACCGTTTGTCCTGTATCCCGGGCAAAGTCTTTGGCGATATCGTCCAGCGCAAATTTGATGTTGGCCGCGGCGGCAATGGCCGGAGTGTCTGCCAGCACCAGCGCCGGAAACAGCAACATCAGGGATATCAAGAGTCGCGACAGCGACCGGATCCGCATGTTCACTACCGCTTACTCCTGCTCCCACATTTTGGCGGCCTGCTCATCAGAGTCACGGGCTTCCACCCAGTGTTTACCCTGCTCGCCAGCTTCCAGCTTCCAAAAGGGGGCTTTGGTCTTCAAAAAATCGATCAGAAATTCACAGGCAGCAAAGGCCGCCTTGCGGTGCGCACTGGTCACGCCGATAAACACGATTTGCTCGCCCAGCGCCATAGTGCCGACCCGGTGAATAATAGTGACATGATTGAGCGGCCAGCGTGTCCGTGCCTCGGCTTCAAGTTGCTCCAGCACGGCTTCGGTCATGCCCGGATAATGCTCCAGGGTCAAATCGGTCACACTGCTGCCGTCATTGAAATCGCGCACCTTGCCAACAAAAGTTACCACAGCGCCATCACTGTGGTCACCGGCAATGCTGGCGTACTCAGTGGGGACATCGAAATCCTGCGTCTGCACCCGGATCATATTAACCTCCGGTCACAGGGGGAAAGAAAGCCACTTCATCACCGTCTTTGACGGCGGCTTCCCAATTGCTGATGGTTTGATTGACCGCCACCAGCAGCTTGTCATTGGCCATCACCCGCGCCCACTTTTCATCCTGCGCTGCCAGGTGGGCACGCAAGGCCTCGGTAGTGATCAGGCTATCGTCGAAGGCCACTTCCAGTTTGGCGGTGCCCAGCAATTCCCGCACTTGAGCAAAAAACAGTACATTAATCATCTTATTACACCTTAAAGTGACCAGACTTGCCGCCGCGCTTCTCCAGCAGGCGCACCTGGGAGATCACCATATCTTTCTGTACCGCTTTACACATGTCGTAAATGGTCAGAGCAGCCACAGAGGCCGCGGTCAGGGCTTCCATCTCCACCCCGGTTTTGCCGGACAGCTTGCACAGCGAAGTGATCCGCACCCGGTTGTGTTCAACCTGAGCTTCCAGCTCCACTTCCACCTTGGTCAGCATCAGCGGGTGGCACAGAGGGATCAGATCAGAAGTTTTCTTGGCGGCCTGAATACCGGCGATACGGGCAGTGGCAAACACATCACCCTTGTGATGACTGCCACTCATGATCATCGCCAGCGTCTCCGGCGCCATCTCGATATAGGCTTCGGCACGGGCTTCGCGCTCGGTCACCTGCTTATCGGTCACGTCCACCATGTGGGCATTGCCATCGGCATTGATATGGGTAAAAGCTTGGCTCATGAAATTACCTATTGATTAACCTTGCACCGGCTTGAGGTGCGGCACGAAATTACAGGGTCTGTGGCGGGCATCCAACTGCTCGGCCAGAATTTTCCAGCCAGTACGGCAAGCACCGGTGGAACCGGGCAAACAGAAAATCGCGGTGCCATTGGCCATGCCGCCCAGGGCGCGGGACTGTACAGTCGAGCTGCCCAGCTCCAGGAAACTTAAGTGGCGAAACAGCTCGCCAAAACCTTCAATACTGCGGTCAAACAGCACGCTGACCGCCTGCGGGGTATTGTCTCTGGCGGTAAAACCGGTACCACCGGTGGAGATCACCACCTGCACCTGCTCATCGGCAATCCACTGGGATATCACACTGCGGATTTGATAGGTGTCATCTTTAATGAGCTTGCGGTCCACCAGCCGATGGCCGGCGGCAATCAGCGCGTCAGCCAGATACTGGCCTGAGGTGTCATTGTCGAAAGTGCGGGTGTCCGACAGCGTCAGCACCGCAATATTCAGAGGCTGAAACTGACTTTGAGTACAGTGTCCCATAATGCGTCCAACTTAATTTGTTCAAATGCAGGGATGCAGGACCGGCAGCCTTAACCGCCGATCGATGCCAGATGCTGGGTTACCCCGGTCACGCCCTGATGCAGGTAGTGAGTTTCTTTCTTGTGATGCAGCTGCTGATGCAATCGCTCAATCAGTTCTCCCTGTTGCTCAGGGGATTGCAGCAAGTCACGCAAATCCACACCGGACTCGGTAAACAGGCACAGGTGCAGCTTACCTTTGGCGGAAACCCGCAAACGGTTACAGCTGGCACAGAAGTTCTGCTCATAGGGCATGATAAGACCGATACGGCCTTCAAAATCAGGGTGACTGAAGTTTTGCGCCGGGCCGTCTTCACTGCCGCTGATATCGCGGCTCCAGCCGGTTTGCAGCAGCTGTGAGCGAATGTCCGCACCGGCCAGATGATGCGCCTGAAAATAGTCACGGCCCAGGCCGGTTTCCATCAGCTCGATAAATCTCAGATCGATGGGCGTACCTTTAATCCAGTCGAGAAACTTGGGCAGATCCCTGTCGTTGAGATCTTTCAGCAATACCGCATTCACCTTGACGCGCTCAAAACCGGCTTCCAGCGCGGCATCAATCCCGCGCATCACCTCATCGAACTTATTCTCACCGGTGATTTGGTGAAACATGCGTGGGTCCAGGCTGTCTACCGATACATTGATACGACGCAGACCAGCGTCATACCACTCTTTGGCGTGCTGCGCCAAACGATAACCATTGGTGGTGGTCGCCACCGTTTGAATATCCGGGTTATCGGCCACCAGCCGCACTATGTCAGTGAAATCCCGGCGCAGAGTCGGCTCGCCACCAGTGATCCGTACCTTACGGGTACCCACTTTGGCGAATGCGCTGATCAGGTTTTCAATCTCGTTGAGATTCAGAAACTTGGGTTTACCGTCGGCATGATAGCCGTCGGGCAGACAATAGCTGCATTTGAAATTACACACGTCTGTTACCGACATGCGCAAATACTGAAATTTGCGACCGAAGTCGTCTTGAAGCAGGGACATGATCACCTTTCCAAACACGGGAGGCGAAGTCATTTCTTCCTTCACCCCAGTGGCTTTTTCACCACGGCTAACCACCCGTATCAATGAGGACGTAGGGTAGGAAGCTCGGAGAACCGTCAATACTGCATTATATGCGCAAAAATCGGCGCTTTAACACTCCAAATGCCGACAAAATGTGCGGCCAGTGGTAATGGCGTGAATTAATTGTGACACTGGTCACCAGAAAAAAATAAACACTGATCTATGCCGCACATTATGAGTAACTGGGACACAATCGGAAATTCGGGTAAGGTGGATAAAAAAATGCAAAACAGTCCAATAAAACAACAAAAATCATTGGAAGGACAATAAGTCCCGGGCGACCCACGGGGTTCTTCCACAATGCCGGAAAAGGAGTGAAGGATAATGGAACGTGAGTTTATGGAGTTTGATGTCGTTATCGTCGGAGCAGGGCCCGCCGGATTGGCAACCGCCTGCCGACTGATGCAGATCTCCCGGGATTCAGGCAATGAACTGACAGTATGCGTAGTCGAGAAAGGCTCTGAAGTCGGCGCCCATATTCTTTCCGGCGCTGTGTTTGAACCCAAGGTGCTGACAGAACTCTTCCCCGACTGGCAAGCCCGCCAGGCACCGCTGGAAACGGAAGTCAGCCATGATGAGATTTACCTGTTCAAGTCCCAGGCTGATGCCAGGCTAATGCCTGAATCACTGACACCAAAAAGCATGCACAATCACGGCAACTATATTATCAGTGTCGGTAATCTGTGCCGCTGGCTGGCTCAGCAGGCAGAGGAGCTGGGCGTGGAAATCTTCCCCGGTTTCGCCGCCAGTGAGCTGCTGTTTAACGAAGACGGCAGCGTCAAAGGCATTCTTATCGGTGACATGGGCGTTGGCGCCGATGGTCAGCCCAAGGACAGTTATATGCCGGGCATGGAGCTGCACGCCAAATACACTGTGCTGTCAGAAGGCTGTCGCGGGCATTTGGGCAAACAGGTGATTGACAGGTTTCATCTCGATAATGGCAAATCCCCCCAGCATTACGGGCTTGGCTTCAAAGAACTGTGGACAGTACCGGATGAAGTCCATCAGCCCGGTAAGGTGGTGCACTCAGGCGGCTGGCCGTTAACTGAGGGGGCATCAGGTGGCGGCTTCCTCTATCACCTTGAAAATAATCAGGTAGTTGTTGGTCTGATTGTGGATCTCAATTATGCCAATCCACACCTGAGCCCGTTTGATGAGTTCCAGCGCTATAAAACTCATCCGGTGATCGCGGCCAATCTGAAGGGCGGAGAGCGCATCACCTATGGCGCGCGGGCAATCACCAAAGGCGGGCTCAATTCATTACCCAAGATGAGTTTTCCCGGTGGCCTGATCATTGGCTGCGACGCCGGTACCCTGAACTTCTCCAAAATCAAAGGCACCCACACCGCCATCAAGAGCGGCATGCTGGCCGCCGAAACCCTGGCAGAAGCACTGTTTGCAGGCGTTGAAGGCGGTAAAGATCTCAACTGCTTCCAGGATAAATTTGAACAAAGTTCACTGTATGACGAGCTGCACAGCTCCCGTAACTTTGGCCCGGCGATGCACAAATTCGGTACCCTGCTGGGCGGCGCATTCAACTACGTGGATCAAAACTGGTTTGGCGGAAAGTTCCCCATCACCCTGCGGGATGACCAACCCGACTATGCCAAAATGGCCACCAAAGACGCTTTCAGCAAGATTGAATATCCCAAGCCAGATGGCCAGCTGAGTTTCGACAAACTCTCCTCAGTGTATCTGTCCAACACTTTCCATGAAGAAGATCAGCCCTGTCACCTGCGACTGACCAATCCGGATATTCCAGTGCAGGTAAATCTGCTCAAATACGATGAGCCCGCGCAGCGTTACTGTCCGGCAGGGGTATATGAAATAGTGGAGGAAGCCGGTCAGCCCAAACTGGTGATCAACAGCCAGAATTGCATCCATTGCAAGACCTGCGATATCAAGGACCCCAGCCAGAATATTACCTGGGTAACGCCTGAGGGTGGTGGCGGTCCCAACTACCCGAATATGTAAGCGGTTGCTCGATGGTCATAAAAAAGCCGGGTATTGCCCGGCTTTTTTATTTGGCGAAACCATCAATCTTTGTACTTCTCGGCAATCTCGGCGAACTGATCTTCGATTTCAAAGAAGGCATCGATCAAATCCGGATCAAAGTGAGTCCCGCGGCCTTCACGGATAATATCCAGCGCCTGATCGTGGGACATGGCATCTTTATATACCCGCTTGCTGATCAGTGCGTCATACACATCGGCGATGGCCATTAATCGTGCCGACAAAGGGATCTCCTCACCCTGTTTGCCGGTGGGGTAGCCCGAGCCATCCCATTTTTCATGGTGATAATAGGCAATATCCTTGGCCGCCGTTAAAAACGAATCCTCTGCCCCAATCTCTTTCTCCGCCATATCCAGTGCACGGTACCCCAGATACGCATGCTGCTTCATGACTTCAAACTCTTCCGGAGTGAGTCGACCTGGCTTAAGCAGAATACTGTCGGCAATCCCCACTTTACCCACATCATGCAAAGGTGCCGACTTGAAGAACGCATCTATCTTTTCAGGCGTCAGCTCGTCGCGGAATCTGGGGTGATCCTGCACCTTCTCCGCCAGTAGCTTTACGTACCATTGAGTACGACGAATATGATACCCGGTTTCCTCATCCCGGGTTTCAGCCAGACTGGCCAATGCCGAGATAGTCACATCCTGTACTTCACTGACCTGCTGCATTCTCTTGCGCACCTCAGCCTCAAGATAGGCATTCTGATCTTTCAGAAAATCCTGCGATGCCTTGACCTGCAAATGGGTGCGCACCCTGGCCAGTACAACGGGTGGGCTGACCGGCTTGGCAATATAGTCGCTGGCGCCCAAATCAAAGCCATACTGTTCATCCTGACTGGAGTCCTTGGCGGTCAGAAAGATCACCGGTATATCCCGGTAACGCTTGTCAGCTTTCAAACGTCGGCAGACCTCATATCCATCCATGCCCGGCATCACCACGTCCAGCAGGATGATGTCCACTGGCGTTTTTTCAACGATCTCCAGTGCCTTTTGACCATGATTGGCCGCTTTCACCTGGTAAATGTCTTTTAGCAGTCCATTGAGCAATTGCAGATTCTCAGGAGCATCATCCACGATCAGCACACTTGATTTTGCTTTTGATTCCACAGAGTTGTCCCCTTCACCCTGGATGTGGTGTTTTGCCACAACTTGCCGTTCTGTGACCTACACTTACTGGGTCAGCAAATACATCCTTGATTTAAATCTAGTCGCTGCCAGCAAAAATAGGTAACTCAAGAGACAACAGGACAAAGATATGAGCTCTATCAGGATTATCTTCCTCTCACTGTTTTTGGTAATCAGCTTGATGATGGCAGTGCTGGGCTTTTTATTTGTTCAAATCGACGCTCAGAGCACCCTGCTCAATCAACGCATGAAAGCGACTCAGGAACGCATCCTGCTGGCTCAGGAGTTAAAACAAAGCTCTGATAATCTGACTAAATTTGCCCGCGCCTATGCCGCCACCAGCAACCCCAAGTGGAAACAATTGTTCAATCAGGTGCTGGCAGTACGCAACGGCACTGCCCCCATCCCGGACGGCCATCAATTTGAGTACTGGGATCAAGTCGCCATGCCTTCAGAAATGCTGATAAGCGGCAGCAATTCCGACAAGCGCTACGCCTCATTGATGGAGCGTATGTCCCAATCAGGGATCAGTGATGCCGAGCTGGGGCTGTTGCGGCAGGCGCTGGCCTACTCTGACAATCTGGTTAACCTTGAGCGACAGGCCTTCGATGCCGTCGAAGGAATCGCCCGCAACAAGAAAGGGCTGGAAAAAGTCTCACCGGATCCCTCCAGAGCGCTCGATGTGCTGTTCAGCAACACCTACTTCCAGGAAAAAGGTCGCATCATCAACCCGATTGGTGATTTTTACCGGGCCGTGAGCGACCGCTCTCAAACGGAATGGGAACAAACCAGCACCTACCTGCGGGACTTAAGCTCACGTCAGCAATGGATATTCATAGTGATGAGCCTCACCCTGCTGGGCAGCTTTATTCTGTTGTGGCGCTGGTGCCTCGCCCCGGCAGACAAGATGCAAAAGCGTCTGGTCAATCAGGTTGCCAAACGGGATTATCAGTTCCAGCTCAGCGAAGCCGACAAGGGAGCATTCGCGCCCCAGGCCAAGGCACTTAACCTGATTTTCAGTGAAGTCAGCGCCCAACTGAAATCCAACGCTTCCATCAAAGAATTTACCGATGTTATGCGGGACAGTGAGAATGCCGAGGATTTCGGCAGAAGGATTATCGACTTCCTCACCAGTCGCTTCCAGCTGCCACTGATGGGCCTGTATACCTATGATAATGGCCAACTTTCCCGTATATCCGGATTTGGTTACAGCGAAGATGCCTCGCGGGAGCTGACGGCTGCCGACAGCATCCAAATGAGCCTGCTGTACTCTAAAAAACACTTTGCCCTGCGTGACTTAGGGGAAAAGTACAAAATACCGCTGGTCAGCGGTGAACTGACGTTGAGCGAGCTGCACTTCTTTCCGCTGCAGGTGAACGACAGAGTGATAGGTTTGCTGGAGTTGGGCACGGCAACGCCACTCAAGCAGGATAGTCTGGACTGGCTGGGACTCATTCGCGCGGATCTGGCCATCAATCTGGAACTAACCCGCAATGCCGAGCAACAGGCAAAGGCCGAGCGTCTGATTGCCGAGCAGCTGGAGTTCAACCAGCAGGTACTCAACGCCATTCCAAGTCCCATGTACTATCGCGATACCGAAGGCCGCTATCTGGGAGTCAACAACGGCTTCAGTGACTTCATCGGCATGTTTGAAACCGATATTCTGCAGAATGTCCCTGACGCGCTGTTCCCGCCTGAAATTGCAGCCATCTTCAACAACGCGGAAAAAGCCCTGCTGGAAACCCCCGGAACCACCCAGTATGAACTGAACCTCAAAAATGCCGATGGCCAACAGCGCCATGTCAGCATCTACGAGGCGACCTACTACTCCAGTAAAGGCGCACCCAAAGGCATTGTGGGGCTGTTTGTGGATGTGACTGAGCAGAAAGATCTGGAGCTTGAGCTGCGCAGTGCCAAAGATGCCGCTGACGACGCCTCCAAGGCCAAAGGCGAATTCCTGGCTAACATGAGCCATGAAATCCGCACCCCAATGAACGCCATTATCGGGATGGCGCACCTGGCACTGAACTCCGGCCTGAACGACAAACAGCACCACTATGTCACCAAGATAGACAATGCCGCCAAATCGCTGTTGGGCATCATCAACGACATTCTCGACTTCTCCAAAGTGGAAGCCGGTAAACTGTCAGTGGAAAACATCGACTTCCTGCTGGATGAAGTGCTGGACAACCTGGCCAACGTGATTGGCATTAAAGCTGATGAAAAGGGGCTGGAGTTCCTGTTCGACATTGAACCCAATCTGCCAACAGCCTTGGTGGGTGATCCGCTGCGGCTGGCACAGGTACTGATAAATCTGTGCGGCAACTCCATTAAGTTCACAGAAAAAGGCGAAGTGATCGTCCGGGTCAAGCAAACCGATCAATTTGATGATGGCATTATGCTGCAGGTAGAGATCCAGGATTCCGGTATAGGCATGACCAAAGATCAGCAGAGCCGGCTGTTCAAATCCTTCTCCCAGGCAGATGGTTCGATTACCCGCAAATACGGCGGCACCGGCCTGGGTCTGACCATCTCCAAGAGCCTGGTAGAACTCATGGGTGGCCGTATCTGGGTTACCAGTGAGCCCGGCAAAGGCTCCACCTTCGGCTTTACCATCAAAGCGGGCTTGCAGGATGCCAAAGCCAAACGCTTCTATCAGCCACAGGAAGACATGAGCGACAAGCGCATTCTGGTCGTGGACGACAACGATGCCGCCCGGGAAATCATGCTGGGTCTGCTCAAGGCCATGACTTTCAAAGTCAGCACCGTCAGTACCGGCTTTGAAGCCATCTCGGCGGTCAACAAGGCCGACGCAGAAGGTGATCCTTTCGAAGTCATCTTTATGGACTGGATGTTGCCGGGCATGGACGGGATTGAAACCACCCGGCAACTGAGGGAAAAACAGTACTCCACCCGGCCGCGCATCATCATGGTCACGGCTTATGGCCGTGAAATTGGCCTGAGCGGTGAAAATGAAAAGCTGTTCGATGGACTGGTGATCAAACCGGTCAACCCATCGCTGATTTTCGACTCCATCATGAACGCCTTTGGCATTCAGCGCGAAGCCAAGTTGCCAACCAACAGAATCAAACAGGCCACCGATGGCAGCACCATGAAAAATGCCCGATTGCTGCTGGTTGAAGACAACGAAACCAACCAGGAGGTCGCCAAGGGTATTCTGGAACCTTACGAACCTGTGGTGGTTATCGCCAACAATGGTCAGGAAGCACTGGACATGCTTGCCAAGGAGTCCTTCGATCTGGTGTTGATGGATATGCAAATGCCGGTAATGGATGGCATTACCGCCACCCGGGAAATCCGCAAAGATCCCACCCTCAGAGATTTGCCGGTACTGGCGATGACGGCCAACGCCATGGAGCAGGACATCACCAATTGCCTGGATGCGGGCATGAACGACCATATAGGCAAACCTATCTCGGTCGATGAGCTGGTATCGAAAATCTGCCGCTGGTTGGGCAAAGACAGCGAACCCACTGAAGATACCCTGCAGAATGTCATTCCACTGGAGCAGGACAATGGTTCCACTGACGCTCTTGAGGCCAGCGACTCAGCGACGGCGGCCTCAAAAAAGGCACCAAAATCAGTTAACGCAGCGGGAGGCAAATCAGCAGATGACCACTATCAGGCACAGGTGCTTGATATAGAAGATGGTCTGTCACGCCTTGGGGGCAACAAGAAGCTCTACTGGCAAATCACTGACTCCTTCCTGCAAAGCCGCAAACAGGAGCTCGATACCCTGTCCAACGCACTGGAAGAAGCCGACTATGACTATTTAAGACTGGCTGGCCACACCATTAAGGGCGC
Source organism: Shewanella sp. GXUN23E (assembly GCF_050865035.1). Classification (NCBI taxonomy): domain Bacteria; kingdom Pseudomonadati; phylum Pseudomonadota; class Gammaproteobacteria; order Alteromonadales; family Shewanellaceae; genus Shewanella; species Shewanella sp. GXUN23E. Next base: position 58,248 of record NZ_JBOZWP010000022.1, read on the forward strand.
CGCCGCCAATATCTCTGCCGACAAGCTGTCGCAACTGGGTCGCCAGCTGGAAACCCACGGCGCCAACAAGCAGTTACCGGATCCAGACTTCATTTTGACCCTCAGAGATCTGCTGGAAAAACTGGAGCAGGATATTCAACATCTCGGCCCATCCAAAGAAGTGATCCCCCAGCCGGTAAGGGAAGTGCGCCCCTACGATGCCGACGAGTTCATGATGGAGCTACAGCAACTCTCCATGCTGGTACAGAACTTCGATACCCAGGCCATCGACTTTATTGAATTACTGAAGCAGAACGCCGAAGCACTCAGCGAGCTGGGGATTGATTTCACTTTGGTGGAAGAAGCCATCAACGAATTCGACTTTACCAAAGCACAAACTGAACTGGACAAACTGATCACCCAAAGCAAAACCGGCACCTGATTTGGGGCAACATCAACGGAATGAGAATCTAACCAAGATGGACAATACCAAACAAACCCTGTTGGAACAGATGGGGCTAAATGAGTATGAAATCGATCAACGCAAACAGCTGTTTGGCTTTACGCTGAAAGATGCCAGCAGACTGCATAGTTGCCAGTCGTTTATCAAACACCAGCTGGACAGTCTGATTGAACAGTTCCACCGTTTTCAGACGGGGGTTCCGGAAATCGTTCAGCTCATCAATGATGCCGATACCCTGCAACGCCTCAGCCACGCCCAGAGCCAGTACATCACCGAACTCTTCAGTGGTGAATATGGCCTGGATTATGTACACAATCGTCTGCGGATCGGTATCGTCCACAAACGTATTGGGGTTGAACCCAAATTGTATCTGTCAGCCATTCTGCAGTTGAAAAACATTCTGTTTTCAGTGCTGGCAACCCGGAATCTCGAAGAGTCAGAACTGCAGGGGTTGACCAGCGCGCTGGAAAAGTTACTTATGTTCGACAACACCCTGATTTTCGATACTTACATCCACGCGTTGGTGTCCGAAGTACAAATCGCCAGACAAAAATCCGTCGACTACGCCCGGGAGCTTGAACACAAAGTTCAGGAGCGTACCGAGCAGCTGGAGGAGCTGTCACGTACCGACCCACTAACCGGCCTGCTGAACGTAAGGCATTTACAATCCATCATGAATCAGGTTCTTAAGGCCGCCCAACGCCGGGATGAGCCTGTAAGTTTTGTCTATCTGGACATCGATGACTTCAAACCCATCAACGACGAACAGGGACATCAGGCCGGGGATGAAATATTGAAAGGTGTAGCGGACATTATCCGCCGCATCTGCCGGGAAGAGGACAGATGCTTTCGCTACGGCGGCGACGAGTTCTGTATCCTGCTGCCCAATTGTGATGCCACCCACGCCCGGCAGGCTGTCTGTGAACGCATTCGTCAGGTGCTGACGGATAGCTGGCCGACACTCAAAGTCAGTATGGGATTGGTGGAAACCTGTCCTCCCAACTATCTGTCATCAGCGGATTTAATCAGGTTGACCGATGAGGCCATGTACGCAGAGAAGAAGCAGCACAAAGCTGCCACACAAGAGTGATCAGACGCCCTGACGGGCACGCTGCAATGCTTCGCGCACCACCAGCTCACTGATGGCCCGGTTGAATACACCCAGATGTTTGCGATAGACGCGATACAAACGCCGCGTTTCCGCGGAGTCATAGTCCAGCTGATAGCGCTCGCAAAAGGTGGAATATTTTAAAGGGTTGGACATCCGTCCTCCAATGTCTGGCTCAGGCATATAGCTTAGCCAACCCGGACAAAACGCTCAATCCTTGCACGCAAAAGAAAAAGCCTGACAGATGTCAGGCTTTGTTCACTGATGCGCGGCACAAGCTCAAATTTAAGCAGTTGCCTTTATACCAACTTCATTAATTCAGAGCGTGTCAGGGATGCTGATCCAAGGCGCATTGAACTCCCGCTGAAACAGATCAACTATTAATTACATATCACAGGGCTTGAGTGGCTTACGCAACTGGGCACGGACATTGTCCATGCCGGAGTAGAACTCTTTCATCATCAGCAGGCCCATCATCTTGCCGTTGTCGGTGATGATCAGCTCTTCCGGGTTTTGCGGGTCATTCTTCAGCGCGCCAATCGCCTTCATGGCGGTCATCTCTTTAAACAGCGCGGTATCCAGGTTCACCCCAAAGGTGTCGCGGAAATACTTGCGTGACAGGCGACCGGAGAACATCCCCAGCAGGAAGCGATACTGCATCACGTCCTTCTTGCTGTACTTCTTCTGCTGTTCCACGCCCATCTTGCCTGAGCTGATCCGTTCCTGATACTTGCGCAGCGAGAAGGTGTTCACATACAGAGTATCATCCAGGAAGCTGAATGAGCCTGAGCCCACACCCAGATACTCATCATAGTCAATCACATACTCATCGAAGCCTTCGTCGTTGGCCTTGCCGAACGCCCAGGCAGTCAGCTGGTTGTACTGACCATTGAGTGAGTTGAGGATCTGACGATACTGGTTGGCCATATCCTTCTGCTCAGCCGCCAGCTTGCCCTTCACGCTCTTGCGGGTCTGATGGGTAATCATCAGCGGGTAAGTGGTGATCTGACGAGGGTCCAGACGACGGGCCATCTCCAGATCGTGCTGAATAATCTCTTCGGTCTGACCACGGAAACCGAAAATCAGATCCACGTTAACGATGGGGAACAGCTCTTTCGCCGCCATCACTTTATCGAACACCTGCTGACCGCTGCCGAACTTCTCCAGACGCTCGGTCATCTTGAGAATGCCGTCATCAAAGCTCTGCACGCCGATAGACATACGGTCTACCAGGCCCTTGAGCATCTTGAATCCGGGTGTGTCCAAATGACGAGGGTCGGACTCACAGGACACTTCCTTGATGGACGGGAACAGCTTGCGGGCATGTTCGATGGTCTTCACCAGCTCATCTTCCAGCACGGTTGTGGTGCCACCACCGATATACATGGCTTCGAAGTCGTAACCCAGGGCTTTCACCATATCCATCTCTTTACGCAGGGAGATGAAGTAAGCGCGGGCCTTGTCTTCCTTAAACAGGAAGCGGTGGAAGGTGCAGTAGGAACACAGGGTGTGACAGAAAGGCACATGGGCATACAGCATGTACTTCTTACCCGGCTGCGGCACAGGCATCACATCGGCAGACACGGTATCCAGACGCAGGTTTTTGTCCACATAGAACTGCATCACCCGCTCCATACCGGACAGCATCCAGTTGGGAACAGTGATATTGGCTTCATACGGCTTAATAAGGCCATTATCCAGTGTGTGAATTATCTGCGACATAGTGTTTCCTGACGATGAGTGATATCTGCACCCGGCCTCTTACCGGATGGTCACGCAGCATACCCCTAAATGGTTAACTTTGTGAGGGTACGAGGTTAACGGGATTAAGTCTCATAAACCGTGAGGCAGTCGGAAATTACAGTGCCGAATCAAAAAACAACCAATAAATTGTTAAATGGATCTCATAATTCAGCCATTACTAATAGTGTAAATGACTAGATAACCACAATATTTTGGGTTAGGGAACGCATCTCACCCCCAAGTGTTGTTTTTCCACGATCAAGATGTGTGATGAGAGACAGCCGCCAACTGCCATCGCCCTGTGAGTCGAATAGTGAGCTATTCTCATCATTTGATGATTGGATTAATAGGTCGATTCGAATCAAGGGTGGAGATTGCACTCAGCGTGCGACACAGGGGTAATCAAGCTGTTTCGATAGTTTCAAGCGCCAGCAGGCTAGTTGTTTTAGCCCTGCTGCGCTTGGCCGAAAATCAAAACCTTTCCAATTTGTCATTTCCATGGGAGGTGGTAGCGGGTACTGCGGCCGCCTGAGTCAGACTTCGCCAGACAGCCAATCTCCACCAAAGATGCCAGGTGGCGGGTGGCAGTTGGCTTACTGACTTTTGCAACCTTATGATACTGGTCGTTATTGATACCTTCCTGAAAGTCACCGTCCAGCATGCGATTGAGCACTTTTGTCTGCTCAGGTAACAACTTAGTCTGATCCACACTGCGCCAGAAATTGGCCTTGTGCACGGTTTGCTCTATCTCAGCCAGCACGCCGGTAAAAGTCTGCTGCAAGGTCTCAAAAAACCACACCAGCCAGTTCGTGATATCCATGCCGCCTTTCTGGGTACTTTCAAGTATCTCGTAATAGCTTTTACGGTTTGCCAGTATGGCGACCGACATAGCATAGAAACGTACCGACTGCTGCTCAGCCTGCGCCAGTGCCAGATCAGTCAGCAAGCGGGTGATACGGCCGTTACCATCATCCAGCGGATGCAGGGTGACAAACCACAGATGGGTAATTGCCGCACGCAGCAGTGGATCCAGTGCTGGATTGGACAGACTGGCATTAAACCACTCGATAAAATGAGCCAGCTCAGCATCCAGCTCCTCCCTGCCCGGCGCCTCGAAGTGCAACACGGGTTTATCGATGCGACCCGAGACCACCTGCATTGGTGCATCACCACGCAGTTGCCCACCGACAACCGGATTAAACAAGGTGTAACCTTCAGGGTATAAACGGGTGTGCCAGTGCAAAATACGCTCAAGGGTCAACGGCGCATCCAGATTCTGCACCGCATCAAGCATGATTTCCGCCAAGCCGTCAGTCTGTGCTGTGGTCGGAAAAGGTCGCTGATCAGTCACCCCAAGTTTGTTGGCAAGGGAGGAGCGCACCGAAAAAGCATTCAGCTTCTCGCCTTCAATGGCGCTGGAGTGAACTATGTTGGCCAGCAAAGTATCCAGTTGAGTTTCGACACTGTCCTTTCCCAAGCAGGACATCTTACCCAGCAACACTCCCTGCTGCAGACGCACTGCACGCAACACAGGGTCTATCACCCCGGCGTCCCAGGTAAACTCAGGCCAATCCGCCTGCTGCCATATCCACATAGTTCCCCCCATATCATGGCTCTTTGGTCATGGTTCTTTAGTCATGGCCATTCACATGCAGCCGCCATGATGCGATTACACCACTTATTCTCATCACAGTATGATTAGATTAGGCGAGTTATTCAACTCACTTAATGATTAGATTAACTTGGTTATTCTCATCAAATGATGAGCCGATTAGGTGGGCGATTCGAATCAATCGGGGGAAAAGGAATCTCAGTCGCCGATTGGCTTTGACGTATTTGAGCCAAGCTTCGCTTGGCAGAACGTCGTGGGTCTCCAACCCACCCCCGGGGAAAGGGGACCGTTTCGACAGGCCCCCTTGTCCAATCCCCCTGCGACTCCCACGAAGCGGAAAGCCCCTTGTGGATCGGCTTCAAATTGCCTGACGCGCCAGACGCTCATCCCTGATTCGACGGCGCTGACTCGGCGTCAATGCCTCGCCCACGGCATTTAAATCCATCCCCGGCGGCCGCTTCAAGGGAGACAGATGTATTCCGACATTGCAGCGTAAAACATATCCAACACACCCTCGGCAAAAATGGTTTATGCCATTTTTATCAATGAACTATATGTTGATAAGGTCAGAGAGTGGAAGTTATCATAGTCTCACCTTGGCATTAGGCTACACCAGCCGCCCCTCTACAATTGTCACTTAGTGATCACTATTGGACGATACTGGACTCTATCGGATTTACTTGACGATACTCTCATAGTCGCTCCTAGTATTAATTAAAGTCATGCGCTTGCGCTAGGCATGCCAAGGAGAACGTGGAGGGCTTATGTATGGAAAATAATTCCAAACATAGCCGAGTTAAAGAGCGTTTGATCAAAGCAATTCTCGTCATTCGATTGATTCGTGAGATTTATGAATCGATGCCGATGCTGATCGACCTCTTTAACATGGCTTTCAATTACCTTTCTCATTTCAGGAGTCTGTTACGCTTGTTATGGTCTATCAGGTCACTTGGTCAACAAAGTTTGAAATAAAGCCTGGCCGATGGGTGTTCGTCCCTACTGACGCATCAAAAGCTATTGGGAATAGAATCAAAGCGGAAATTGCTCGCAAATGGAAAGCACCTCAATATTACTTCCATTTAAGGGATGGTGGTCACGTCGCGGCACTATCCATGCATTTGAAAAATAGTTTTTTTTGTACAATTGATATTAAAGACTTCTTTGGCTGTATAAGCAGAAGTCGAGTAACTAGATCGTTAAAACCAGTGATTGGTTATGAATATGCAAGAAAGGTTGCCAAGCTTTCTACAGTAAAAGCCCCTGATAACTACCCCCACAGCCACTATCTCCCTTACGGATACTGTCAATCACCTTTGCTATCCTCTATCTGTTTATTAAATAGCTCTTTTGGTCAAATGTTGGATATAACATCAAATCAAAATGGTTTTGAAGTTACCGTATATATGGATGACATTGTCATCTCCTCAAATGACAAAATCCAGTTGGAACATAAGTATGATGAGTTGCTAGCTGAAGCGATAAAGTCAAAATTCACGGTTAATCACACGAAAAGCCAAGCAGTCGCTAAAACTACTCACGCGTTCAATATCGATTTATCCCATGAAAGCATGAGTATAGGCTCGGATAGATTTGCTCGATTCCAAGTTGCCTACAATGAGAGCAATTCACTCCCCCAAAAGCGAGGGATTGCCTCATATGTTGGAAGCGTCAATAAACAGCAAGCTACTAATCTAGATACAGATTAAAAGCAAGACTCTAAATCACTATCAGCTCTTACCTCTTATATCGACATAACCCCAAAATCAAAGACGACTCCAATTCCCCATCGGTGCCGCCGAAGAATGTTGGCGAAAAATGCGTGGCGAGGCATGGATGCCGAAGCAGGTTCAGTCGAATCATGGACGAGCGTCTGAACCGTCAGCTTTTTTCCCCATAAGTTCGAGGGGCTGTCGGCACCGTCTGGGGCGGCAGGGGGGTTGCAAAGGGGGCGAAGCCGCCTAGTCCCCTTTGCCTGGGTGTGGGTCGGAGACCCACGACTTTCTGCAAGGCGAAGCCTTGCTAAAAAACAGGCTTTAGCCTCAATTCGCAATAGCGAGTAATCGCTTTCGCCAAGCGAAACCTGGCAAAGAAACCACTCTGCGCTCAGCAGAAACACCAAGTCTCCATTGCCGACAGGCAACAAAAAGCCCCGCTTCAGCGGGGCTTTTGGGGTAATCAAAGGTTAAGGACTTAGTCCTTATACTTCAAAGTACCGTCAGCTTTGATTTCATCAAACCACAGGTTGTGATGCTGGGTTGCCCAGTTCTCATCACAGTAGCCGGAAATCATACATTCCATACCGCCCTCAGACATGACAGTTGCCATGAAGATGTGAACGATAGAGAAAGCACAGATGATGATGGCGGATACGCCGTGCAGGATCAGTGCAATCAGGCTCAGGGTGCGGCTTGGCTCGAACAGGTTAGGGAACAGCAGCAGCATACCGGAAGCAGAGATCACCAGACCGAACGCAGCGAAGGTCCAGAACCACAGTTTTTCACCGGCGTTGGCGAAGCCTGCGTCAGGGTGCTGACCTTTGAATGGACCGAAGTTGATGTAACCACCAACTACCATGAACCACTTCACATCGTACATCTTTGGCATCTGGTTCTTGGCCCACAGCACTGTCATCAGCGCCCAGCCAATCATGAATGGGATCGCCAGCACGTCGTGAACCTGCTTGGCACCATTCACCAGACCCGCCCAGAAGCCTTCGCCCACGTATGGCTGCACGAAGAAACGACCAGCCAGCAGTACCAGACCAGTCAGGATCAACAGCAGACATGGGATGGCACCCAACCAGTGGATGGCCACGTCAGCTTTGGACCAGCGGTAAACCATCTTGCCGGAGTAACCGTGATGCAATTTGGAGATACCGTTGATTTTGATGAATACGATAAAGACAGCAATCATACCGAACAGCGCAGCAGCCAGGGCTGGCGCCAGCCAGTCGGCACGCAGATCCAGTACACGCAGATCATAGGTGTTGATCGCCTGTCCGTGGAACTCGCTCTTGGAGGCAGTGTAGCCGACTGCACCGTCTTTCAGTTGTGCCCAAATCTGCGCATCTGAAGCCTGTGCAACCGCCTGCTCGCCACCATTGGCGAAGCATACGGCACTGAACAGCAGTGCGAATGCAACACCCAAGTGTTTGAACAGTTTGTTCATAATCTATCCTCATTGACTGCTCCGGCAAGCCGGAGCAGTAGATGGATTGTCCTGAAACCTAAGGATTAACCCCAGGCTGCGTTCTTGGCACCACGGTAAGCCACACGCTCACGGAAGATGGCAGATACCACATCTGCATCACCGGCCAGCAGCGACTTGGTAGCACACAGTTCAGCACACATTGGCAGTTTGCCTTCAGCGATACGGTTAGAACCGTACTTCTTCAGTTCAGCCTCAGAGTGGTTTTCTTCAGGGCCACCGGCACAGAAGGTACACTTGTCCATCTTGCCGCGAGCGCCAAAGGCACCGCTTTTCGGGAACTGAGGCGCGCCGAATGGACACGCGTACAGGCAGTAGCCACAACCGATACAGGTATCTTTGTTGTGCAGGACCAGACCATCTTCAGTCTTGTAGAAGCAGTTAGCTGGACAAACGGCCATACAAGGCGCGTCATCACAGTGCATACAAGCCACAGAGATAGAAGCTTCGCCTTGCTTGCCATCATTGATGGTCACTACGCGGCGACGGTTGATACCCCACTCCAGAGCGGAGGCGTTTTCGTTCTTACAAGCAGTGACACAGCCGTTACATTCGATGCAGCGCTTGGTGTCACACAAAAATTTCAATGTAGCCATATTGGCATATCTCCTGAATTAAGCTGCATTAGGCCTTTTCGATCTGACACAGAGAAGCCTTGGTTTCCTGCATCTGAGTCACTGGGTCATAACCATAGGTCAGCGCAGTGTTACAGGATTCGCCCAATACGTAAGGTACGGTACCTTCCGGATAGTTAGGCTCCAGGCTTTCACCATGCATCACACCGGCAAAGTGGTATGGCATCCAGGTGATACCCTTAGGTACACGTGGGGTTACCATTGCCATTACCTTGATGCGGCCGCCTTCAGCACCTTCCAGCCATACCATTTCGCCATCGCGCAGACCGCGATCAGCAGCATCAGCAGGGTTGATCTCAACGAACATTTCCTGCTGCAGTTCAGCCAGCCATGGGTTGGAACGTGATTCTTCACCACCACCCTCGTACTCAACCAGACGACCGGAGGTCAGTACCAGTGGGTACTTCTTGTCCAGGTTGTCGGTGATAACCTTGTCCTGAATAGACTTGTACAGGGTCGGCAGACGGTGTACCTGCATATCGGCATAGGTTGGGTACTTGGCGATCAGATCACGGCGAGAGGTATACAGTGGCTCGCGGTGTACTGGGAACTGATCTGGGAAGGTCCATACGATACAACGCGCCTTGGCGTTACCGAATGGGATACAACCGTGCTTAACCGCAACGCGTACGATGCCGCCAGACAGGTCAGTCTTCCAGTTCTTACCTTCTGCAGACGCTTTCTCTTCTGCAGTCAGCTCGTCCCACCAGCCCAGTTGCTTGAGCATCTTGTCAGTGAATTCAGGGAAGCCGTCTTCCAGCTCACAACCCTTGGAGAAAGAACCTTCAGCCAGGATGTTGTGGCCGTTGTGCTCAACACCGTAACGGGCACGGAAGTTACCGCCGCCGTCTTTAACGTGCTTGCTTGTATCGTACAGGATCTGAGTACCTGGGTGACCCATCTCTGGAGTACCCCAACATGGCCAAGGCAGACCGTAGGTTTCACCCTTGCATGGGCCACCCTCGGCTTCCAGCGTCTTGTTGGAGAATGTGCCCCAGTTCATGGTGTGCTGCTTGATACGCTCAGGGCTCTGACCGGTGTAACCGATAGTCCACATACCGCGGTTGATTTCGCGGGAGATATCTTCAGTGACTGGCTTGCCGTCTTTGATTTCCCAACGCTTGGCCCACTGGTCGGCAATGCCTACCTTCTTGGCCAGCATGTACATGATCTCAATGTCGTTCTTGGACTCAAACAGAGGCTGAACCACCTGCTCACGCCACTGGATAGAACGGCCAGAGTTAGAGATTGCACCGGAAGCTTCAAACTGAGTACAGGCTGGCAGCAGGTATACGCCATTCTTACGACGGTGCATTACACCCGCCATCGTTGGGAATGGGTCAACAACTACTACTGTGTCCATCTTGTCCAGTGCGTCACGCACTTCAGACTGACGGGTTTCAGTGTTAACAGACTGACCCCAGAAGAATGCCATACGGATGTTATCTTTCTGAGCCAGCTTGTCTTTTTCCAGCAGCACGCCGTCGTGCCAGCGGGAGCAAGGAATACCAGGAGTGGTCATTGGCTCACGACCCAGGTAAGTACCCTGGTCGAAACGGCCCTTCACCCATTCCATGTCCAGTTCCCAAACATTGGTCCAGTGCTGCCATGCAGCAGTGGTCAGACCGTAGTAACCTGGCAGGTTGTCGAACAGCAGACCCAGGTCGGTTGCGCCCTGTACGTTGTCGTGACCACGGAAAATGTTGGTACCACCACCGGAAACACCCATGTTACCCAGCGCCAGCTGCAGCAAGCAGTATGCGCGGGTGTTGGCGTTACCAACGTGGTGCTGGGTACCACCCATACACCAAACTACGGTGCCGGGACGGTTTTCAGCCATCAGCTTGGCAGCCTGATAGATCACCTCTTCAGACACACCACAGACATCAGCCACTTCTTTTGGTGGGAACTTCTTGGCTTCAGCGCGGATTTCATCCATCGCGTAGGTACGCTGCTCGATGAACGTCTTGTCTTCCCAGCCGTTTTCGAAGATGTGCCACAGCATGCCGTAGATAAACGGAATGTCGGTACCTGGACGGATTGGGCAGTGCAGATCAGAGTGAGCCGCGGTACGGGTGTAACGTGGGTCAACGACGATGATCTTGGCGTTGTTCTTCTCTTTGGCGATCAGAATGTGCTGCATGGAAACCGGGTGGGCTTCAGCAGGGTTGGCACCAATGAAGAAAATCGCATTGGCGTTCTGAATGTCGTTGAAAGAGTTGGTTTGCGCACCGTAACCCCAGGTGTTTGCTACACCGGCTACAGTGGTAGAGTGACAAATACGGGCAGAGTGGTCGACGTTGTTGGTACCCCACATAGCCGCCAGTTTGCGGTATGAGTAACAACCTTCGTTGGAGAACTTGGCAGAGCCCATGAAGTATACAGAGTCAGGACCGGATTCCTTGCGGATTTCCAGCATCTTGTCGCCCACTTCGTTGATCGCCTGATCCCAGGAGATTTTCTTCCACTTGCCATCAACAAGCTTCATTGGGTACTTCAGACGCTTCTCACCGTGACCGTGTTCACGCAGTGCAGCACCTTTGGCACAGTGACCACCGGCGTTGAATGGGTGATCGAAGGCTGGCTCCTGACCGGTCCACACACCGTTCTGTACTTCAGCGTACAGACCACAACCTACCGCACAGGCAGAACAGATGGTGCGCTTGATTTCGATTGGTGCATCGTAAGGTACGTCAGCCGCTTCGGCGCGACGCATCATGCCGGTGCCCATCAGAGAAGCAGCAGCAATACCACCGGTAGCGATACCAGCGTGCTTCATAAACTGACGACGGCTGATGCCCAGTGTTGGTTTGTCAGCCGCAGGGGCGACATTGGACTTGCGAGTTAATTTCATCGCTGATTATCTCCTGATTAGCTGCGCAGGCTGTTGTAGTAAGCACGGATGTGCGCAGTTTCGTGGTAACCATCTTTGTTTTGCTTGGATACCGCGTTGCCTTCTTTTGCGTGAGCGACACTGATCCCGGAAGCAGCTACCACGGCGGTGGCCGCGCTGCCTACTGTCAGCGTCTTCAGCAAAGATCTGCGGCTCAGATCTGGCTGTTGCTTTTTCATTTTTGCTCCTGATAGATATGGCTCAGTCATTCCCCTGAGCCCGGGTTTGTTCACCAATCCGCCGCATCCCGGATGTTACAAATTGGTAAAAACTCTAAATGGAAGAAGGACTTCCAGATATTGCGCGGCAACTATATAAGAAACCGCCTCAGGAATATTGATCCCCATGCTCAAGATATGGCTAAAACAAGGTTAAAAATCGGCGGTTTGCCACCCAGATCACACTTTCAAATATGCCGGTGGTGATACGCGCGCACACGCGCAAACTCCATTCAAAACAAACCATTAACAATTTGATTTTGGGGCAAATGCAAAAGCCCCTGACCACAGGGGAGCAGGGGCTGACACGCGGGGGTAAACAGAGAAAACGACAGAGGATGATTGGGCGGATAAAACGCCACGGATAACGATGCCGGTCTACGGTATTCAGGGCCGCGCAGGCAACTCAAACCACAACGCCTCCAGCGGGCGGGATGCGCTCACCGGCAATTGACTGTCCGGCGCAATCGCCAGCGCATCACCATCGGTAAACCGCCCTCCATCCACCAGCAGTTCACCACTTATCAAATGCAGATAACCCGGTCCATCGGCACTGGTGAGCACCATAGATTCCCCGGCAGCCAGCACCAGCCGATACAGGCTGGCATCCTGCTGCATGACCAGACTGCCGTCACGACCATCGGCGGTCACGAGAGGCGTCAGCGCGCCATGTTGCGGGATACAGGCCTGCTCATAGCCAGGCTCGATACCCTGCGCTCGGGGCTGAATCCAGATCTGCAGAAAACGCACAGGCTCAGTGCCGGAAGCATTGTATTCGGAATGAGTAATACCGCGGCCGGCGCTCATATGCTGCACCTCTCCGGCCGACAGGATTTGTTCATGGCCCATGCTGTCCTGATGTTTCAGCGCACCATCAAGCACATAAGAAATGATTTCCATATCACTGTGCCCATGGGTGCCAAAACCCGCACCGGCAACCACTGTATCGTCATTGATCACCCGCAGGGCTGAAATGCCCATATGCCCGGGATCATAGTAATGGCCAAAGGAAAAGCTGTGGTGGCTGCTCAGCCAGCCCAGATTGACATGACCGCGCTCTCCGGCGCGGCGAACATAGGTAATATTGGAACTCTGACTCATGACAACACTCCTGCCTGAAACCTGTTGTTGCCAGTCTAATTCAGGATAGAGTGAACAAAAATGCGCAAATTACGCTCAAAGCGTTCGATAAATACGAACCGGAGCAGGTTTTAAGTCCAGCCACCGGGCACAAACTATGACCAAGATCACGCAGAGCATTATTCTGCCGAAACTCAGTTCTCACCGGCTTCACCCGGCATCCTGACATCGGCAATCAACTCACTCTGAATTCTGATTTCGGCCATCAGGGTGCGGGCTGCAGGCCCCAACATGTCGGCATCATTAAACATCAGAAATAACTGCGCATGCCGACGACCGGCCGCCCCCAGTGGTAAAGGCTTGAGCAGCCCGGCAGCGATTGCCGGCATCATGGCAGTAACCGGCAGGTAGGCATACCCCAGTCCACGACTGATCATCTCCACCGACGTGCGGATATGGGATACCGTCCAGCGGGAATTGGCCCCCAGCCAGCCGGAGTCCTGACTCTGACCCACCGCCGAATCCCGCACCACGATTTGCCGGAAACTGCGCAAATCTTCGAAGGTCAGCGGCCGCTCAAAATGGTGCAGCGGGTGATCGGGGTGCGCCACCGCGACAAACTCCACCTGACACAACTCTTCACTGAAGCCTTTATGGCCATTGAGCGGTGAAATCGCCAGATCTACCTTTTCCAGTGCCAACAGCTCGGTTGCGCCGGTGAGAATAGACTCCCGCAGTTCGATATTGAGCATGGGATATTCCAGCGACACCTTATCCAGCACCCGATACAGAAAATCCTGGGGGAAAATCTCATCCACGGCAATCCGCAAGCGGGTTTCGCAGCCACGGCCTACCTCCTGCGCTACCGCCTCAAGTTTGGCTGCTTCATCCAGCAGGTAATTGGCCCGGCGCAACATCAGCTGACCAGCCTCGGTCAGATGAGTACGGCGGCCTTTGACCTCCAGCAACTTAACCCCAAGGGAATGCTCCAGTTTCTGCACCGCGTTATAGATACTGGACTGACTCTTGTGTACCTCGGCGCCCGCCTGGTTGAAGCCGCCATACTCAGCCACAGAGCGGAACATACGCCATTGCTCAAGGGTAGTTTTCAGCATGTTCTTGTCCTTAATCGATTATTCCGCCGGCAATAACCAGCTTATTATTCGCTCAATCAGAACAGATTCCCCTAATACAGGCAAGCCAATGAACTGGACAAGGATGTCTGCAGATAAGGATGGAGTGACTGGCATGAAAAAGCCCACCTGATGGTGGGCTTTGTTATGACCGTTCATTATTAAGAACGTGCATCAGTTATCACTGCGCGTCAGGACTTGTACTCCAGAGTGCCATCAGCCTTGATTTCGTCATACCAGATATTGTGATGCTGGATCGCCCAGTTCTCATCACAATAGCCGGATACCATGGACTCCATCCCGCCTTCACTGAGCGCGGTCGCCATCCAGATATGGACTATGGTAAAGCCAATCAGAATGGCGGCACTGAAGCCATGGACGATCAAGGCAACAAAGGAGTTCTCGCGGGTGATGACCAGCTCCGGCAGCACCAACATGACTCCGGTGACCGCGATGAACAGACCGAACACCGCCAGCGTCCAGAACCACATCTTCTCGCCGGCGTTGGCAAAGCCGCTGTCCGGGTGTTTACCTTTGAACGGCCCAAAGTGCACATAGCCTCCTGCAGTCATAAACCACTTGAGGTCATAGCCCTTGAACATCTGCAGTGGCATCCACTTCAGAATGCACAGCGCCCAGGCGACAATGAACACAGGACCAGTCCAGTCGTGCAGGGTTTTACTGCCGTAGATAAGACCCGCCCAGAGATCCGCCGAAACCCAGCCCTCAAGTACGTGACGTCCCCAGGCGATCACCAGACCAGTCAACATCAGCAGCAAACAACTGATCGCCATCAGCCAGTGCAACAGCATATCGGCACTGCTCCAACGACGTACCATTTTGCCGGAGAATCCCTTGGTTAGCCGGGCCGGGCCGTTGATCAGGTAGAACAGCAGAAACAGCGCAAATACGCCAACCAGTGCTGCGCCCAAAATGGGGATCACATACTGATCGCGAATAAGCCTGCCCTCCTGACCAACTGCATTGATCAAGCGTCCCGCTTCCGGTGACCTTGCCGCCGTATAGCCGGAATCACCGGCACGCACGGCCCGCCAGAGATCGGCATCCGTGGTCTGCGGGTGTCCCTGCAACTGGCCCAGTTGCTGCTGCTCACCGGCCAGCACTTGTTGTTGCTGAGCCATCAAGGCCGCTTCCTGCTTTGCCTGATCGGTTTGATCCGACGCAGACACCTGAGTGACCATCAGCAAAGCCAGTGCTATCGGCAGCAAACAGGGCAGCAACAGACGATGCAAGCATTGTCCAATCATGTTTTTGCCCTCCGATCAGTTACCGGTTTCCGGAATGTATCCCCAGATAGTGTCCGGATTACTGCGGGCAGCAACCCGGGCACGATAAATACTGGAGATCACTTCAGCATCCCCGGCCAGCAGCGCCTTGGTGGAACACATCTCAGCGCACAGGGGGAGTTTGCCCTCTGCAATCCGGTTGGCTCCATACAGGCGTTGCTCCTCCTGCGAGAAGTTTGGCACGGGACCACCAGCGCAATAGGTACACTTATCCATCTTGCCACGGGCACCGAAGCTGGTTTTCTTGGGAAATTGTGGTGCACCAAAAGGACAGGCATAGAAGCAATAACCACAGCCGATGCAGGTCTCTTTGTTGTGCAGCACAATGCCGTCATCCGTGGTGTAGAAGCAGTTGGCAGGACACACCGCCTTACAGGGGGCATCACTGCAATGCATACAGGCCACGGAAATAGAGGCTTCTCCCGGCTCACCGTCATGCAGGGTCACGACCCGGCGACGGAAAGTACCGTAAGTCAGCGCTTCCGAGTTGGAGTTGGAACAGGCAGTGACACAGCCGTTACACTCGATGCAGCGCTTGGTGTCACATAAAAATTTCATGACTGCCATAAAGTTATCCTCATCAAGTGTCAGGCCTTGGCGATCTGGCAAAGCGTCGCCTTGGTCTCCTGCATCTGGGTCACCACGTCATAGCCATAGGTCATGGCGGTGTTGGCAGATTCCCCGATTACGAAGGGCTCGGTGCCAGCCGGATAATCCGCCGCCAGGCTCTTCATCTCAAATACTCCGGCGAAGTGGAACGGCATAAAGGTTTCACCCGGAATAACCCTTGGGGTCACCATCGCTTTGATCTCAATGGTGGCGCCATCCGGACTGAACAGCTTCACATTGTCGCCATCGCGTATGCCTCGGTCGGCCGCATCCTGAGGATTGATTTCCACATACATCTCCGGCTGCAATTGCGCCAGCCAGGGATTGGAGCGGGTTTCCTCACCGCCACCTTCATATTCCACCAATCGCCCGGAGGTCAGCACCAGCGGGAACTTCTTGGCAAAGTCCTGCTTCTGGATAGACATATACAGGG
Organism: Shewanella sp. GXUN23E; assembly: GCF_050865035.1. NCBI lineage: Bacteria > Pseudomonadati > Pseudomonadota > Gammaproteobacteria > Alteromonadales > Shewanellaceae > Shewanella > Shewanella sp. GXUN23E. Next base: position 74,668 of record NZ_JBOZWP010000022.1, read on the forward strand.
TGGGCAGACGGGCCACCATTCTGTCCTCATAGGTCGGATAGATGGGCACCAGATCCCGTCTTGGGGTATACAGGGGTTCTCGGTGGATGGGGATTTGATCCGGGAAGGTCCACACAATACAGCGGGCCTTGGCGTTACCGAATGGGGTGCAGTTGTTGGCAATGGCCACCCGCTGGATACCGCCGGACAGATCGGTTTTCCAGTTGCGGCCTTCGGCAGCCACCTGCTCTTCAGGGGTCAACTGATCCCACCAGCCAAGCTGCTTGAGCATGGTATCGGTAAACTCGGGATAACCATCCTCAATGGCACTGTTTTTAGACCAGGAATCTTCCGCCAGAATGTTCACACCATCGTGCTCCACCCCATAACGGGCACGGAAAGTGCCACCGCCATTACGGACTTCGCGGTCGGTACGATAGAGGATTTGGGTCCCCGGGTGTTTCATCTCCGGCGTGCCCCAACATGGCCATGGCAGACCGTAGGTTTCGCCCTGACAGGGACCTCCCGGCGCTTCCAGCGAATCGACATTGAAGGTACCCCAGTTTTCCTGGTGCAGTTTGAGACGCTCTGGACTCTGACCTGTGTAACCAACGGTCCACATACCGCGGTTGAATTCGCGGGTAATATCTTCAATCAAAGGCTCGGTGCCATTGACCTTGATATGTTTGAACATCTCTTTCTCGAAACCAAATTTCTGCGCCAGCAGATACATGATTTCGTGGTCAGGCTTGCACTCGAACAAGGGCTCAATCACCTTGGAGCGCCACTGGATCGAGCGGTTGGTGGCCGAGACCGAACCATAGGTTTCAAACTGGGTCGCCGCCGGCAGCAGAATGATGCCATCTGCCCGCTCAGGCAACACCCCAGCCATGGTGGGATATGGGTCAACCACCACTACCATGTCCATCTTATCCAGTGCTTCGCGCACCACTGGACCGCGGGTTTCGGTATTGACCGACTGGCCCCAGAAGAAAGACATACGGATATTGTCGCGCTGGGCGATTTTGTCCTTATCTTCCAACACCCCATCCTGCCAGCGGGAACAGGGAATACCGGTCGAATTCATCGGGACCTGTCCAAGATAGGTACCCTGATCGAAACGGCCTTTCATCCACTCATAGTCGATGTCCCACACCCGGCACCAGTGCTGCCATGAACCTGTGGTCAATCCGTAGTAACCCGGCAGGGTGTCAAACAGCAGACCGAAATCCGTTGCCCCCTGCACGTTGTCGTGACCACGGAAGATGTTGGTACCACCGCCGGAAATCCCCATATTGCCCAGCGCCAACTGCAGAATGCAGTAGCTTCGGGTATTGGAGTTACCCATGTGGTGCTGAGTGCCGCCCATACACCAGACGATGGTGCCGGGGCGATTGTCCGCCATGGTTTTGGCAACCCGGTACATCTGCTCTTTGGGCACGCCAGCAACATTCTCCACCACTTCCGGCGGGAATTTCTTCACCTCTTCACGGATGGAATCCATGCCATACACCCGCTCGGCGATGAATTTTTTGTCTTCCCAGCCGTTTTCAAAGATGTGCCACAACAAACCGTAGATAAAGGGAATATCGGTTCCCGGACGGATATGCACATACTCGTCACTCTTGGCGGCGGTATGGGTGAATCTGGGGTCGACCACGATGATCTTGGCGCCCCGCTCCTTACCGATCAGGATGTGCTGCATCGCCACCGGATGCGCTTCGCAGGGGTTGGACCCGACGAACATCATCACCTTGGCATTGCGCATATCGTTGATGGAGTTGGTCTGCGCACCATAGCCCCAGGTGTTGGCCACCCCGGCTACTGTGGTGGAGTGGCAGATACGGGCGCTGTGGTCGACATTGTTGGTGCCCCACATGGCAGCAAACTTACGGTACAGATAGGCCTGTTCGTTGGAGAACTTGGCACTGCCCATGAAGAATACTGAATCCGGCCCGGACTCTTCGCGGATCTTCAGCGCCATGGCACTGACTTCATTGATCGCTTCATCCCAGGAAATGCGTTTCCACTTGCCACCCTCTTTTTTCATCGGGTACTTGAGGCGTTTTTCACCATGCCCCACTTCCCGTACTGCGGCCCCCTTGGCGCAGTGGCCGCCGGAGTTGATGGGATGATCAAATGCGGGTTCCTGATGAGTCCAAACCCCTTCCTGCACATGGGCGTAGATACCACAGCCAACAGCACAGTGAGAACAAATGGTTTTTTTGACTTCGACAGGGGCGTCGTGGGGGATAAACTCGGCGCGAGCCTTACGCATAAAACCTGTGCCCAGCACAGATGCAGCGGCTACTCCACCGGCGGAAAGACCGGCCGTCTTGAGGAATTGACGGCGGTTGAGACCCAGGCTTGGCTTGTCAGCCGGTTTTGCCTGGTTCGATGTGCGTGTCAGTCGCATCACACATCCTCCTATTTGTCAGACACAGTCTCAGGCAGCACCTGAAGCTGTGGTATTCGCGGCCAAACGACTACGTGAAGCGCAACCGGTTACTGTTGCAACGACTCGTAATAAGCGCGAATGTGGTCAGTTTCTCTGTAACCTTCACCTTTTACTGCTGGGGTGACTTCTTTTGATTCAGCGTTGGCTTCACCCGCGTGGGATGCAGCCGCCACCACGGCGCCGCCTGCGATCAGGGTTTTCAACGCCTGACGCCGACTTATGCCGGAAGCTTGCTTCTTCATAAGGTCTCCTGATTAACATCTGGGCCTAAGCCCGGTTTATGGGAAGCTCCCTCTCCCCGTTTACGCCGCCGGGTTCCTGATACCGCTCGGTACCGGCAGCCCCTTTGAGAAGTTCAGACTTCTCAGTTCAACTGCACTTTCTCAACATCTGCAGGCTGCATATCATCATTGCCCGGACAGTTCACCGGAATGTCCAGACTCAGCTGTTCAAACTCGATGGCTTCCAGGTCAAAGAAGGCTTTACACAACTGACCCACGGTAGCATAGAAAGCCGCACTGGGAGCAGTGTTTAATTTTTCAACAAAACGTTGGATCCAGCTGGCCATATGGCGCTGATAAAAGGCCAGTTGACGATAGCCCGGCGCTTCGAGGATAAGGGTGCCCATCACTTCACACAGCGCGGCCACATGGTCTTCCGGCTCTTTGACATCCTCTTCCCGGGCAAAACCCAATTGCAGCAGGTCCTGACGCAACAGAGCCAATGGCTTGTCCATCAGTGAACCGGTCATAAACCAGCTGCCATAAGGCAGAATTTCGCCACAGCCCACGCCGATGAACAAGGCAAAGTATTCATCTTCCAGCTGCTCAGGCGTGAACTGCCCTGCGGCCAGCTTGAGTGCCAGCCAGGCTTTAGTCATATCGTTGTCCTGCTCGGCGTCCACTTCAAGATTGGCCAGGAAGTCCAGCAGTTCAGCGCTGGGTGTACGACGCAACAAGGCGGCGATCAGCTGGTAGATATCCGCACGCAGTTGATCTTTTTCGCTTACATTTCTTACAGATTCGGTCATAAAAAACTCTTAACGCAGTTGCTTTTCCGGGTCTTGAAGTATGTCTTCAAACAGGTCTTTCACGCGGCAATCACCGCACATTTTCAGGCGCTCGATATTGGCGTTGAAGGCACTGTGACTGCCTACCATATCCAGCATACGATGTACCATTGACTGGGTCGCAAATGGCGTGCCGCAAACGATACATTCAAAAGGAGGCTCTTCTTTCAGGACACGCAGTTGCTGACGGCTTGCACGGTTGAAGTTAACCTGTGGCGTCAGGCTGATGACCTTCTCCGGACAGGCTTGCTCACACAGACCGCACTGCACACAATCCTGTTCAACAAAACGCAGCGCCGGCTCATCACCGCCGTCTTTCAGGGCGCCGGTTGGGCAGGTTGCCACACAGCTCAAACACAGGGTGCACTTATCTGCGGCGACACTGACCGAGCCATAAGGAATATTGCTCATGGTCAGACAGGAGTCGATGGCGGCGGCCTGGCTGTTGAGGTGATCAACCGCCTGATACAGAGTCGGACGCTTGTCACTCGCCACAAATGCTGCAGGAACGGTTACCGGCCAGCCACTGCTGATATTCAGCATCGGCTCCAGCGCTTCCGCCTCGATGGCATCAACGATGACGATACGCTGCGGCTGTCCCATTTCATCCAGGATGCGATTGGCCAATGCCACTTCGCCCTGCAGCATCTGCGTCAGGGTAGGCGCAGTCGCTGCTGTGTTGTAAATCAGCACCTGACGGGCGCCCCATGCCAATACCGACATCCAGTGATCGATAGCCGAAACGGTGATCTCTTCCAGCGCAATTGGCAGGATTTCACCCGGCAAGGCATCTCCTACCAACTCGGCGGCGACATTTTCATCGTGGAACAGAATAACCGGCGCTTCACCGGCCTGCTCCAGATAACGGCCAACCAGTTTCTGCAGATAGTTGTGCAGTGACTGCGGAGCAGGCAGGTCGTAGCTCAGAGCGCCGGTTGGACAGGCATTGGTGCAACTGCCTGCGCCATGGCACAGGTATGGGTCGATTTCGATAACATTGTCGACGCTGGCTATGGCATCAGCAGGACAGAAGTTCAGACAGCGGTTACAACCGGTCATACCATGGCGGTAGTGCGCACAGATATCCGTGTTCACTTTGACATAGCGGGGTTTGTCGAATTCACCGATAAGTTCTGGAATTTGCTCGAGCGCATCCGCCAGCCTGGCGTCATCGCGGCCGACATAGAAATAGCCGGGAGGCAACATCTCCAGATTCAGACTTGGCTCAAGACTGAGATCCAGCAGAATATCGAAATGAGGTTTACGGATCGCCACTTGACTAAGCTGGACAGTCTTTTCACCAGCGGCCGCTTCGTTCTCTACCAACACCTGAAACTGCCCCAAAAAGCCTTTGATGGCGTGCAGGGGGTTGTAGAAGCTCTCTACCTGAGGAGCGGCATTCATGACGGCCTCAAGATGAGCATCATCCTGAGACGTAATAGGATCTGTCGCCAAAACAACCCGACTAGCCATGGAGGACAATTTGGCTGCCGCCAGGCGGGCCAAATCTTCCGGGCCGATGATCAACACATTACCCTGAGTGGTGTAACTCACGGTAGGTGGGATCAGGTTCTGGATGATCCGGGTTTGTGCCATCACACTCTGGCGGGCCTGCTTCAGTTGAGGCTGGCTGTGCATCTTGTTTGAATCTGAGCTCACATTGCGTTCCTGAACAGTTTTGGCTGTCTCTTGTATTGGTCCCGATCCGGCTGCAACCAGACATTAGAGCAATAGACGTACCAAAATTTACGACAATAAACTTAACTAAACTGACCTTTTCCAACCGTCTCGTGCGAAACCGACGATTCATCTGGTACATTCTGGCTAACTTGCTGAGTTTCCTCGGGCAAAGTGTCTGCATTTGCGTCCACGGTCAGCTCTGCCACTTCCGGGGCATGTTCCTGCCCGGGTTGAGTATCCGGGGTTGACGCCATTTCGGCCTGGGCTGCTTCCTGCTCTTCCCGCTCAATAACCTTGCGGAACACCTTTTTAACCAATTCTGCCGAATCTGAAGCCGACAACAGCGGCTGATTGCTGTAATCCAGTGCGTACTCCGCCATGCCGCACACTTCGTTGAAGTGGGGTTGCTTCCACAGAGCCCGCAAAGCCGCCTTTTTGGCTGTGGGGTCAACGTTCTTGGCCATAAAGGCGGCAAAACTGCCACCTTCTTCAATCTGATCAGGGTCCGGTAAATCTTCTGCCGTCAGCAGACGCTCATCGTCTTGTGGTTCACCGGCAACAGACAGGGGCTGTTCCGTTTCAGCACTGCTTTCAGCAACAGGCGCCTCCTGCAGCGCTTTTTCCGCCTCCTGAGCTACCTGCTCACGGCGTTGCTGCCAACGACTGAATAATCCACTTGGTTTATCACTCATACGTTTTTACGCCTTTGATCTTCGGCCAGCTCCTTGCGGCGGTTAACATGCTTGCGTCGATGAGCGCAGATTTCCACTTCACCATGACGGGTAATGAAGGCTTCAATCCAACAGGCGACAGCATCCGGCATTGCCATACTGATCACCGGGGTATCGCCCTCAAGCGCGCCAGCCGCAACATTCTGACAAGCAGACAATGACGCCGGTACCCAGGTACCATCGACCAATTCATCACACACCAGGTACAGCATAGGAGTATCGAGGTCCAGGTTCAGGCGGTAGCTGGCACGTTCATCCCGGTGCAACTCCAGCAACACCAGATTGCTGCCTTCCGGCTGTTTACAGGAAGCCGGAACCATCTGATCCAGCTCCCACTGCACCGAAGTCCAGCGTCCTACCTGTTTCTCGGATTTCGTCAGAGAAACATATACCGGCCATACATTATCTGTGTGTTGCATATTCAAATATCCTGAGTCCTGTCTACGGCGGCTGGCACTTCAGTCAACCTGTTCTATAGCTCACCACAAGCAAGGATGGTGCCATCAATATCATTGAAGTGTTTTTTTTGAGATGGATCATCAATCCAGAGATCAGCATAGGACATTTTGTCTCACCAACAATATCTCCTTGGGCATAAACGTCCGACCAGAGTCAGCATTTTGTGATTCACCTTGCATTTTACTTATTCCCAGATGTTAAGGTACGAATATTGCTAGTAAAGCCCTATGCACACCCCCAATAGAATTAGCTTTGCAGGATCTGATGAAACAGACACCACCTTCCCTGTCGATAGTAAAAACCCGGGCCGAAGTCCCGCTGACCATTCCTGTCACCGCGGTTAACGAGCGTGGCGAGATAGAAAACAAGTTTATTGCCTGTGAGCGGCCACTGACCGTTTACCTCAACTGGCGTCCCATAGTGACCTTGATGACACTGGGAGCCAAAGCTGAGTCACTGGCATTGGGGTATTTGAAGAATCAGGGATTCATCAGTGATGTCAGTCTGCTGGAATCAGTGATTGTCGATTGGGATACCAACTCGGCAGCCATCATCACCAAAGAGCAAACGGAAGATCTGGAGAAAAAGCTGTCTGAAAAGACAGTCACCACCGGCTGTGGACAAGGCACTGTTTACGGTGGATTTATGCAGGGACTGGAAGATATCCGGCTGCCGGTTCCCGCGCTGAAGCAAAGCACTCTGTATGGGCTGCTGAAAAACATCAACGAATACAATGACACCTACAAGAATGCCGGAGCAGTTCACGGCTGCGGCCTGTGCCACGACGAAACCATCACGGCTTTTGTTGAAGATGTAGGGCGACACAATGCGGTAGATACGCTTGCCGGTGATATGTGGCTGGCCGGTGAAGATGGCGGCGACAAAATCTTCTACACCACTGGCCGTCTGACCTCTGAAATGGTTATCAAAGTAGCCAAAATGGGTATTCCTGTATTGCTGTCCCGCAGTGGCGTAACTCAGATGGGACTTGAGCTGGCTCAAAAACTGGGAATAACCATGATCGCCCGTGCCAAAGGGCGCCACTTCCTGGTGTATAACGGGGCTGAAAATCTCGAATTCGATGTCAGTAAGGAGTCACAATGACCCAGGCCAGTGATTTGGTATACATGAGCGCCAGGCAGGTGGCTGAGTATCTGGATCTGAATGAAAAAAAAGTTTATGCCATGGCCAATGACAGGATCCTGCCAGCCACCAAAATCACCGGAAAGTGGTTGTTTCCGAAGATTCTGATCGACCGCTGGATTATGGATTCCTGCCATTCAGGCATGCTGACCGACCGACTACTGATCACTGGCAGTGATGACCCGCTGCTGGCCATGCTGGTCGCCCGGCTGATGTCTCAGGTAGGCAGCCGGGAACTTATCAGCTACAGCGCCACCGGCTCGCGGTTGGGACTCGAGCTCCTGTCCAAAGGCTATGCCGACGTCTGTACCCTGCACTGGGGCAGCCTGGAAGAGCGCAACATACGTCATCCTGCATTGCTGAAAGGTTATGCCAATCACCAGCAATGGATCATGGTACACGGCTATACCCGTCAGCAGGGGCTGATCGTTCGTCCGGATATTCAGCACAGATGCCTGGAACAGGCGCAGATACTGGGCCAGCCTTGGCGCTGGATCTTCCGCCAGGAAGGCGCTGGCAGCCAACAACATCTGGAACACTGGTTACTGAGTCAGGGTGCCCGTGCCGATCAGCTCAATGCGGTGCTGACTGCATACAGCGAGCGGGAACTGGCAGGCTACATCGCCCGTGGCGATGCTGACATTGGGTTTGGTTGCCAGGCAGTTGCCGCGGAAAGCGGACTTGGGTTTGTCCCCCTGCTCAGCGAGTCATTTGATTTTGTGATGACCCAGAGCATCTATTTCCGCCGCCAGTTACAGCAATTGTTTACTATGTTGGCCAGCCCTCAAACCCGCCAAATGGCCGGAGTTCTGACTGGCTATGACCTGAGCAATACAGGTCAGCTAATCTGGACAGCTGCCCAATAATTTGCGCTGCAAATATAAACAAAGACCGGCTAATGCCGGTCTTTGTTTATGAAAAAGCGGGATTACAGATTCAGGCTCTGAATTTGCTCCACAGCTGACGCTGTTTTTCAGTCAAAAAACTCCACGCCAGAACCCGGGTAATCTTGTTGCCCTGACGCATTTCAATCTCTTTTACCGAGTCAGCCTCCAGCTTTTGCAGCAACCGACGACAGGGACGTAAATTCTCCGATTTGGATACCAGCGATGTAAACCACAAACACTGGCTGGCAAATCGCTGGCTGTCGCGGATCATATTCTCCAGAAACCTCAGCTCGCCTCCCTCACACCACAACTCTGCTTTTTGTCCCCCGAAATTCAGCCTGAGCTTATCGTCATGTCTCAAGCCCTTGCTGGCAGCCAGATTTCTCAATTTCTTTTGTGTACCCGCAGCGGCCTCTTCCAGCGAAGCATGAAACGGTGGATTACACATGGTCGCATCGTACCGCTCACCGTCACGGATTATTCCGCTGAACGTGAACCTGGCATCCGATTGGAGCCGGAGTTCAATCTTATCCGTCAGCTGATTGTCCGTAAGGATGGAGGAGAAATTTGCCAGAGACACAGGGTCAATATCGCTGGCCACAAAACGCCAGCCAAAAGTTTGATGCCCCACCAGGGGGTAAATGCCATTGGCACCAGTTCCAATATCCAGCACTGAGACTTTTTGTCCCTTTGGAATTTGACCTTCGCCAGCGAGAAGAGCGGCAAGATGATGCAAGTAGTCTGCTCGTCCCGGAACCGGCGGGCAAAGAAAACCTTTGGGAATATCCCAGTTCTTTATCCTGTAGTGATACGCGAGCAAAGCGCAGTTCAACAGCCTGACAGCCTGTGGGTCACTGAAATCCACCGACAGAGCGCCGTAAGGGTTGGGTTTAACAAAAGATTTAAGTTTTGGCTGCGCTGCAATTAAAGCCGCGAAGTCATAATCCTTACCCATGGGATTGTCGGGATGCAAGCCCTTACCGGATGCCTTAGCCTTTGCAGGCATTTTGGACTGGCGTTTATTGGATGGACGGGGGGATTTTATCGGTTTTGCAGCTTTCATGAGAGTGCCGGTGCAGACCGACACCCCAGAGGCAGTCAGTCGTAGAGATAACGGGTAAACAGCAGGTTCACCACCCGGGCCTGGCCGGTTTCCTGCTTGAGCAATTCATTGACGGTATCGTAGCATTCACGGCGAATATCTTCACGCCCCGCCATTGATTTGATCTGCTCTTCCTGCTGATTGCCAAGAATTTCCACAATAGCAGCACGCAGCAAAGGATCGTGATGTTCCATCACCAGCAGATCATCGGGAGATTTCACCATCAGCTCCACGCTTACCCGCACAAATCCCAGCTTTTTTCGCCCCGAAATGTAATTGGTCACAATTTCCGGCTCGAATCCGTAATAAGCATAATCGGTTACAGGCTGAGGTTCGTCACCGGCACGTACACCGGCTGCCATCAATGTCATCATCAGAACGATTGCAGTAATCAGGGCTTTCATGATGGCGATAAACTCCTTTCTCCAAACTTCGTGTTTTTTGCAGCTTCTATCTGATGACTACGGCCTGTGTTAGACTGCCTGCGTTCGCCGCTTTTGTAACGAGTAATCAGATGGATGTGACCCGCTTCAGCTTTCCTTATGGTGAATCAATTCAGTGGTTTTCGCCAGCAAAAGCGGAAAATTTACCTCCTCAGCCGCTGTGGGATTGGTTGGTATCCAAAGACAGCCTGACCGCTAAACTGAAGGCTCATTGCCATGATTTCAGTGTGCTGTTGGTTGATGAACAATGGCACCATGGATTAAGTAATCGCTATTGGACCCGGGAAGTGTTGCTGTTACTTGATGACACCCCCTGGGTTTTTGCCAGCACCCTGATCCCTGAATCATTAATGCAAAATCCTGAGGCCGGGCTGCAAAATCTCGGCAACCGGCCGTTGGGTGAATTACTTTATTCAAGCAAAAACTACTTGCCGGGAAACATTGAAGTCGCCCGCTTTGAAAGCTGCTCACGGCTCAACGAACTGAGCTGCAAACTCCATCAGCCTGTTACAGAGCCCCTCTGGGGACGACGCAGGTATTTTGAGTTTCAGCAGCAAACGCTTATCGTCAGTGAAGTTTTCCTGCCGCAAGCCATTTCAACCATTACCCAGAGACAAACACCAGATCTGAGCGGTAAATAAACCCTCTTTGTTGAGAATAGTTTTCACTACTGACCTGTGATGAGTCTGCTGCTATAATATGCGGCCTTTCTTCCAATGCACCCCGTAGGTTCCATGCTTTATTTAGTTGCCAGTTGCATAGCCTTACTCTTAGGTCCGGTGTTTTATCGCTTCTTTTCGTCGGGGAGTGGTCTGCAGAAAGGGCTCGACGGCTTTATTTTTGTCTCTCTTGGTGGATTGGTGCTCGTGCACATTCTGCCGGAATTGCTGCATCACGGCGGCTTCTGGTCGCTGCTGTTTGTCATCCTTGGCCTGTGGGGGCCAACTGCCAGCGAACGTTTATTCCACCGCTACTCAGAAGTTACCCATAACCTGACGCTGGCACTGGGTATTGGCGGCCTGCTGCTGCATACCCTGACCGATGGTGGCGCTTTGGTACTGGCGCAGCAGGAAGGTAATTCCCCAATGCTGGCATTGGGCGTTATTCTGCACCGCTTGCCGGTCGGACTGGCGATCTGGTGGTTGCTCAAACCGCAGGTGGGAACCAAATGGGCCAGCGTGGTACTGGTTGCCATGATGTCGCTGACGGCTGCCGGCTACTTCGCCGGAACCCAACTGCTTAGCCAGTTGAGTCTGGACAACACTGTCTATCTGCAGGCTTTTGTCACCGGCTCCATTCTGCACGTGGTGCTGCACCAGCCCCATGTACATCATGCCCAGGATAAGCAGGGAAAATACGAATATCAGGCAGGCATCGGCAGTTTGCTGGGCATTGCTCTGCTGGCAGTACTGTTACTGCTGGATTCAGGCGGTCACCATCATGAATCGCACGACCACAGCACTCACCAGCTGGCAGATTGGCTGACTCAGGTCGCACCAGCATTATTGCTCGCCTATCTGGCGGCGGCCGGTCGCTTCTCTCTTGGCCTGACACCTGGCACGGACAAGTTATCACTCCTTTGGTTACAACGGCTTGCAGGGCCAGAAGCACTGCTGGTGACCCTGTTACTGCTGGGACCTGAAATCCTGCTGTTGCAACTGATAGGCTTATTGATGCTGGGCTCACTGCTGACCTTGCTCAAGGTGCCCCCGACCGATCCCCAACCAAGCAGCCATCAAAGTGCCTGGCATTTCGGATTCAGCCAACAGGTGGACCGCAGTGCGCCCTGGGTATTGCTCAGCCTGATACTGGCCAATCTGATAGGACATCCATCAGTACCCCTGAATCATTCCTGGCTCCAGGTTGCGATTCTGATGTTGGTATTTCTGCCTACCCGTTTCTGCAGCCTTGGCGGAACCTTGCTGGCAATCGCCCTGTCATGGAGTGGCTGGTCTGATGCTGCGGTATTCCTGGCATTACTGGCGGCACCGATATTGAATTGGTCGCAACTGAAGCTGATGACTCCAAGACAAAGTGCATTGCTGCTGGCGACCATCGCCATATTGCTGCTCGGCGCCAATCAGATCTTTCTGGCCAAAGAGAGCCTGCTCGACTTACCTGAATCGGTAAACATTACAGCGGTTGTCATCCTGAGTTTGTTATTTGCAGCCAGTCTGCTCAGATTAGGGCCACGCAAGTTCCTGCGCAGGTTGATGATCACCAAACCCCAGGTGCATATCCATCAGCACGGGCACGATCATCATCACCATTGATTTGAATCTATCTATTACACACTGAACAGGCTAACTTAAAAGGAGTTTTTCTTTTGAGTTGGCCTTATGTGTATCCTGTTTATCGCTCGCAACTGCCACCCGGATTACCCGCTGATTATCTGTGCCAACCGGGATGAGTTTCACCATCGGGCGACGGCGCCCATGCATCGCTGGCCCGGGCCTGAAGGTATTGTCGCTGGTCAGGACCTCAAAGCCGGAGGAACCTGGTTGGGCTTCAATCAACAGGGTGAAATCGCAGCTCTGACCAATATCAGAGACCTTAACACCACTCAGGATGACCGACTCAGCCGGGGAGAATTGGTACTCAAAGCCCTCAAAGGCGAAATAGACGAGCACTGGCTGCTACAGCACAGTGACAGCTATAACCCTTTCAATTTGCTTTATCAGCAAGGCCGGGAGTTATATGTATTCAATAGCCGCAACACCACCAATACTCTGCTAACTGATGGCTTTCATGCTGTCAGCAATGGCGATCTTGATGATATCTGGCCCAAAATGGCCAAAGGTAAACAGGTGCTGGAACAGGTTATCAGTAATCATCATCAACTCTCCCCGGAAAACCTGCTGCCCATAATGGCAGACGAGAGCCAACCGGATGACAATTGTTTGCCAGATACCGGTGTCAGCAAAGAGTGGGAGCGAAGACTGTCTTCAATTTTTATCCGTCACCCGGAATATGGCACCCGCTCAACCAACATTATCATCACGCATCAACACGGTCTGTTACAGTGCCTGGAAGCCAGATATCATCCTAATGGTAAAGTGTTGAGCACCGACAGCTTTACCACAGCATTTCAATCTGATGAATGATCATGGGTAATGACCCATTGATCATCAATACGTTCAACCAGCAATGAAAACATACCCTTGGGGTTATCTTTCTGCCGCTGCAATTGCCAATGACCAACCACCAGTGCCGCATAATTACTCAGCATCTTTATTTCATCGATATCAAACGTCAACTGCCCCATGGTTGCTCGATCGGGATAATGCCTGCGATACGCATCCAGGGTCGTTTGCCAGCCATATCTGACGGTATCGTTGGAGACAAATCGCATCCTGTCGTCATGCCAATATCCCGCCATATAGCCTTCGATATCACCACGATTCCATGCCTGTTGCTGCTGACTTAACAGCTTGGTGATATCGTCACTTGGAACCGCCAGAACAGATGATGAAATAACCATCAAAAAACAGGCAACAGCCTTGTTCCACATAGAAAATCTCCTTTACTGGGAGGTGCAAATCACTGCACGCTACTATACCTTGATAAACTAACGCGAATATCCCAATAAGAGAATCAGGGTCATGTTTTCCACATTCTGCCGCTGGCTGATGAAACTTACAGGCTGGCAATTTGAAGGCCAGCTGCCACCATCTGGAAAGTACATTGTGATAGTCGGTCCACATACCAGCAACTGGGACTTTATTGTTGGCGTGATGGCCAGAGGAGCAATGGCCATTAATATCCATTTCCTCGGCAAACATCAGCTCTTTATTCCGCCCTGGGGCTGGTTGTTCAAAGCCCTTGGGGGCAGTCCGGTGGACAGACGCAAAAATAATAATTTAGTCGACGCCGTCGCACAGCTATTTGCCAATGATCCGCAATATAAGCTGGCTCTGGCTCCGGAAGGGACCCGCAGTGAAGTCAAACGCTGGAAAACCGGCTTTTACCACATTGCCAGGCAAGCCAATGTTGATATTTACCCGGTAGGTCTCGACTTTGGCCGCAAAAAAGTGGTCATCAGCCAGCCTCTGCACCCTTCAGGTAACATGGTCGCAGAGATGAATCAGTTGATGGATTTTTTCCGAACCATTAAAGGTCAAAAGCCCAAAGTGATTCCGGATTTTGTAGAATAGGAAACAGTTGTACACAGTGTTGGAGCAGGGATGACCATGCTCCAACATCTAATACACTTTTCCTGTTTTTCAATTGAGTATCTGTTATGAAAAATGTAATCAATACTGAACGTGCACCAGCCGCCATCGGCCCATACTCTCAGGCACTGGCATTCCAAAACCTGGTGTTTACCTCTGGCCAACTGCCGCTGGATCCAATAACCATGACCTTCCCTGAAGGTGGTATCAAAGAACAGGCTTACCAATCTCTGGCAAACCTGAAGGCCGTTCTGGAACAAGCGGGTGCAGGTACTGATACCGTGCTGAAAACCACCTGCTTCCTGGCTAACATGGAAGACTTCGCTGCTTTCAACGAAGTATATACCGAAGTATTTGGCACAGACGCGGCTCCAGCCCGCTCTTGTGTGCAGGCTGCCCGCCTGCCAAAAGACGCGTTAGTTGAAGTTGAAGCTATCGCCTTCATCAAGTAATACCCTCACTCCCCTCTGAGCCCATCAGAGGGGAAGCTCTGCAGAATGGTTTCCTTTCCCAACTCCAATCCATCTTGATGTTTGCACCAGTATGATTAATCAACAATTTGTGATTGGCAGAGTTATTGAGAATCACTGACAGCTTACTTCGCCTTTTCACAAGAGAGAAAAATCCCAGCAAGCGTTTCGCTCAATCGCTGTATCCCCGCCCAGGCTAAGCCACAATCCCCCACAGATAGCCAACAATACCATTCCGCATTAAAGTTCAGTCACCCTTGCCCAGTCTCTCGAACACATTTTTATCACGTGTTTTGTGCAACTGACGAAGTTGTTCCAAGCCTGACTGTAGGCCTCCTCTATGTCTTCATATCCGTTGAAACAGCGATTAGCGAGATGATGTTGACGTAGCCAGCTCCACACCTGCTCAATGGGGTTGAGCTCCGGGGAATAGGGAGGCAATTTGAGTATCGACAGGTTCGGGATATCAACGGCAATGTCATAGGTATGCCCCCCTGCACCATCCATTACTACTACAGCATACCGCCCAGGTTTGGTGCGCTTGGCGATCAGCTCCAGGTGCTGGCGTGTGATGTCCTTGTTCACAAACGGCGTGATGATGGCTTCAGTTTCTCCCGTTGCAGGACAGACAGAGCCGAAGAGGTGCGCGTATTCAAACTGCCGCTGTTTCAGCGCTCTGGGTCTACTGCCTTTCGGCGCCCGGAGTCGTGTCGTTGTATTTTGCTGACCAAAT